>JAOUMG010000192.1 GCA_029881635.1 Paracoccaceae bacterium
GCAGGCCCACCCGGAAGTTTGGTTGCCTAACCAGCAGAACCTTCACGATACCTTTGTTGTTGAAAAGGGAACCGTGGCAATGAACCCCAACGGGGTCGAAGCGTTTCAGGGAATGTGCGTAGATCAGGCGACGGCCGACGCGCATGATATCCGCTCCATCGATGATCTGACCAAACCGGAAATCGCAGCTTTGTTTGACTCCGATGGCAATGGCCGCGGCGAATTGTGGATTGGCGCGCCGGGCTGGGCCTCAACCAATGTCGAACAGATCCGGGCCAAGTCCTATGGCTACGACCAGACGCTCGATTTGACGCAAAGCGATGAAACACTGGCCTATGCCGGACTTGATACGGCAATCAAGGCAGGCAAGCCCTGGGTCGGATTTTGCTATACACCGCATTACGTTTTTGCGCTGCATGACCTCCAGATTCTGGAAGAACCTCCACATGACGATGCAAACTGGGACGTAAAGCAGCCAACCGATGACCCTAACTGGCTGGAAAACTCCATGGCAGGTTCGGCTTGGTCTTCGGCCTATCTGCATCTGATGTACCAAAAATCGCTGAATGATACCCAGCCAGGTGTTGCCAAGCTATTCAGCAATATGGCCCTGACCACTGAAGAAGTCAGCGACATGACCTATGCACTGGTGATCGACAAGAAAGATCCTGCGGATTTTGCCAAAGAGTGGGTTGCCGCGAACGAAGATCGGGTCCTTGGCTGGCTGGCCGATTGATCTTTCGACTTAGTCTGGATTGAATTGGGCCGCCGGAGAAATCCGGCGGCCGCTTGTGCATAAGGGGGGCAGAATATGGCCGAAGCGGTCGTCAAGCTGCGCAATGTCTGGAAAGTTTTCGGCGCCGATGCTGCCAAGGCTATGCAGGCCATCAAAGAGGAAGGGCTGACCAAGCCTGAGGTGTTAAAGCGCTTCGGCTGTGTTGTTGGCGTTCAGGACGCGAGCTTTGATGTCGCCCGCGGCGAAATATTCTGCATCATGGGCCTTTCGGGCTCAGGCAAATCTACGCTGGTGCGCCACGTCAACAGGCTGATCGCGCCAACATCGGGGCAGATTGAGATACTTGGTCGCGATGTCTCCTCTCTTAGTGAACGCGAATTGCGTGAGGTGAGGGCAAAACAGATTGGCATGGTTTTTCAGCATATGGCGCTAATGCCGCACCGATCTGTTCGGGACAATGTCGCCTATCCGCTGGAAATCCGCCGCGTTCCGAAATCACGCCGTTGGGCAATTTCCGATCATGCGTTAGGGCTGGTCGATCTAACCGGTTACGAAGATCGCCTCCCAAAAGAACTTTCGGGTGGTATGCAGCAGCGGGTAGGAATTGCCCGCGCGTTGGCATCCGACCCAGAAATCCTGCTGATGGACGAACCTTTTTCGGCCCTTGATCCGCTTATCCGCCTTCAATTGCAGGATCAGTTCAAGGCGCTGGTCGCCCAGCTTCAGAAAACCACGCTTTTCATCACCCATGATCTGGATGAGGCAATCAGAATTGGCCACCGCATCGCGATCATGAAGGACGGTGTGATCGTCCAGATTGGCTCGCCCGAGGAAATCGTGATGAATCCCGCCGACGACTACGTGCGTGAATTTGTCAAAGGCATTTCAAAGCTGAAACTGGTCAAGGCCCATTCCATCATGCAACCGATTGCCCGGTATGAAGGGTCGCTTGACGGTGCGCCGCGCGCCGACGAAGGGTCCGACCTCGATCAGTTGATCGATCTGTCCGTCGCCAGCGAATTGCCTGTGGTGATCACCGAAAACGGCAAGGATGTGGGCATCGTGACCAAGCCGCAGCTTCTGCGCGGCATTCAGGGAGGTAAAAATGACTGACGCCACCACCCAGACCAAAGTCACCGCAGCATCCGATATTTCGGTCGATCACGAAACGCTTGACGCTTCGATCCGCGAATTTGCCGGACCGAATGGCGATGCTTATGTCACCGCATTCCACAAGATACACAATGCGACCGGAATGCTGCCACCGACATTCAATTTCTGGGCAGCACTGCTGGGTCCGATCTGGGCAGCGGCACGTGGTGTTTGGGGGTCATTCTGGAGCTTTCTGATTCTCGAAATGATCGCCTGGATCCAGATAGGGCGCGGGCTTTGGGGCAATCCCGGTGCACAGTTTCTGGACCGGGCGGAAACTCAGTCAGCCCGCGCTGCCGAATTCGTTACCCGGGCCGAGGCCGCAAAGGCCGCTGGCGAAGACCCGGCACGTTTCGAAAAGCTCGCGGCCAACCTGACACAGGCTGCGGAAGCCAGCCTGGCACAGGGTCAGGCGGCCTCTTCCGAAGCGTTATCGATCCTTCTGACTGGCATCGGCCTGTTGCTTTTGTTCAAGCTGGCACAAGGCTTTTTTGGAAACTCTATCTATGAACGGCAATATTCGCGCTGGCGCATTTCACCTGGGGCCGTGGAGAGCGGACGCAAGACGCACAATCTGGTGCTTGGCCTTTTTCTGGTCGCCGCGATTGCGCCTTTGACAGTGTACAAGTTCACTGTCGCAAGCCCGTTGGCGATGCTGAACGAATTCCCGGAAAAAGCCGTATCGCAGATATTCCTTTCCGATGAAAACGCGACGCTGTTCTCGACCACTGCAAACTGGCTTGAAGATCGAATCGACGCGACAGCCCGTGCTGGTGCTGATGTGTTTGATGGTGTGACGGCAGGTGTCAGAACAGTGCTTGAAACTTTGACCTTGGCTTTGTCGGGCACACCCTGGCCGGTGGTGATGCTGGTGATCCTGGTCACTGCATGGCGGGCGGCCGGGCCGCGCGTGGCTATCTTTACCGCCGCAGCTCTCGCCTATATCGCGATGCTTGGTTATTGGGAGGTCGCCATGGAAACCGTGGCGCTGGTGGGCGCCGCAGTGGTTATCTGCGTAACATTGGGCATTCCGCTTGGCATCTGGTTCGGTAAATCGAAACGTGCCTACAAGGCGGCCGAGCCCGTGCTGGATCTGATGCAGACATTGCCAGCCTTTGTCTACCTCATCCCGATCATCGCCTTTTTCGGTACGGGCAATCCGCCCGGCATTCTGGCCACGATCATCTTCGGCATGCCGCCGGTGATCCGCCTGACGTCACTTGGTATGCAAGGTGTACCTGAAAGCATCAAAGAGGCCGCTACCGCATTCGGCGCTTCACGATTCCAGCTTCTGAAAGACGTAGAAGTACCATTGGCGCTGCCGTCGATCATGACAGGGGTCAATCAGACGATTCTGATGTGCCTGTCGATGGTGGTGATCATTTCGCTGATTGGTGGTGGCGGGCTGGGCAAGGTCATTCTCGAGGCGCTGCAATATGCCGCCAAAGGCCCTGGCCTTCTTGGCGGGTTTGCCATCCTCTTTTGTGCCATGGTCATTGACCGTATCGTGCAAGGCGCGTTCCGGCGGGAAGATCACAAGCGCTGAGGCGTCTGCGATTACATTTCCATGGGTGCGTTGTCTGCGGCCAGTTCCGTCACTTCGCGTCGGAATGGCAGCGCGTCCCCGATATCGGGCATGTCCAGTTCGCGGGCATAACGGTGGCCTGCATAGGTGGCCCAGGCAATGGGTCCGGGCGCTGACGCGTCACCGATCAGCTTGACTGAACGGATGCCCGCATCTGCCCATTCGTCTGCGCGAACCAGCAACGACTGATAGATCTTGTCGTTGGCGATACGTGACGCAACAATGACCACAGCATCGCATTCGGTGCGTTCACGGTCGTCTGTGTATGAACAGTTGGTTTCCACCCCGTTGGCATGGATTGCAGTGACGCCGCGGTTCAGGACGATTTCCACCCCTGATCTTGCCAGCCGCTGATGAATGGCACCTTGTTCAAGTGTATTGCGTGTCCAATCTGAGATGTAGGGCGCTGGTGTTATCAGCACCACGTCGCAACCCTTTTGCACCAGCAGTTCAGCCAGCACGCCACCCATATAGTAGTGGTCGTCATCATAAACGACAACGCGGCCTGACGGGCACCTGCCCGCCATGATGTCATCAGGTGTGAAGATGGCCATCGCCGCATCGATTGGCATCGGTACCACATGCTGCCGTGCGACCCCATCGGCGCGCCAGTCTGATCCGGTGGCAATGCAGACATTTTCGAAGCCAAAATCGAGTATCTGTCCGGCATCCAGTTCTGATCCGAAATAAGTTTCGACATTCGGGCGCTGAGAAATCTGATACTGGCGATAATCCACAACCCGGCCCCAGGCGGATAGCCCAGGCAAATGTCGCTCGCGGGCTACGCGCCCGCCAATTTCGTTGCGGGCCTCGGCTATGGCGATATCGTAGCCCCGTAGTGACAGTGCCCTTGCTGCCTCAAGCCCGGCAGGGCCAGAACCAATGATGAGGACATTGGAACTGTCGCCCTTGGGGTTCATCTTTTCGGGGTGCCAGCCCTTTCGCCATTCCTCCATGAAGGTTGGATTCTGGGTGCAGCGACTGATCGACATGGTCATGTCACCGGTGATGCAGATATTACAGCCGATGCATTCCCGAATATCCTCGATCCGGCCTTCCTCGATCTTCTTAGGCAAGAACGGATCGGCGATGGATGGCCGCGCGCAGCCGATGAAATCGAGCGTACCTTGGCGGATCATCTTGACCATGACGTCTGGACTGGTGAAGCGGCCGACGCCTACGACAGGTTTGTCGGTCAATTCGCGAATGCCTTTGACCAATGTTTCTTGTGCCGCCTCTTCCTTGAAACGGGAAGGACCAGAGCAATCTTCCCACGTCCCCTGTGCCAGATCCCATAGATCCGGCAGGTCCCGGTGGAGTTCAATGAAATCGCGGACCTCGGCGTTGGAAAAGCCAAGTTCGCCAATAGTCTCATCCAGAGATATTCGTAGCGTCAGGCCCATCGTGTCGCCAACCGCGTCGCGCATATCAGCGATCACCTCACGCACGAAACGGGACCGGTTTTCAAGGCTGCCACCATACTCATCGGTTCGCTGATTGGTCGCGCGGGAAAGGAAATGCTGGAAGATGCCAAACCCATGGGCGCCGTATAGGCAGATAAGGTCGAAACCTGCAGTCTTTGATCGTTTGGCGGCATTCACAAACCAACGCCGAAGGTTTCGGATATCGGTTTTGTCCATTGCCCGGGCCTGAACCGGATCATTTGTGAAAGTCCGGATTGGCAGCGCAGTCGGTGCCAATGGTACCTCTTTGGTGTAAAAGTTCGGTCCGTTGATCCCTGAATAGGCCAATTGAATGCCGGCAAGTCCCCCGTGGGTTTTCATACGTTCCGACATCTTTCGG
>JAOUMG010000193.1 GCA_029881635.1 Paracoccaceae bacterium
GATCGTGGAATTTCGAAACCTTGAAATTTGTAGGCAACCCGACATGCAGAACATTTGCTTTCTCTTCAGGTGGGCGGAAGGCCTGAGGATCGGGCGAGCAGAGTGTCATCAACTTTGGATCGAATCCATCCCATATTTCCGCATTCAGAAACGCCGTATCAAAACCCGACGTGTCGAGGTCGGGAATACGCTTCAGATAGGGCAGGGGAGGCATGTTCATGATCGACATGCAGGCAACTTTTGCCGCCGCAACCCGTGCCAAAAGGTCTGTCAACGAAGGATGTGAATATTGTGGTTCCTGCATGGCCAGGCAAACCAGGTCATAGTTCTCTGGCCGGGCGTCTTCCGGTGTCACAGCATTGATCTTACCTTTGAGTGACGCGGAAAGAAAACTGCGATGTGACGGTTCATCGCGGAGTTTGATGCGCACTTCGGTACCTTGAGTGTTGATCAGCGCCGCGGTCTCTGCACGGCATACAAGGGTGACATCATGACCGGCCGCAATCAGTTTTGTACCCAGAAGAGATCCGTAGGACGCCCCTAAAATAAGGATTCTGAATGACATTTGACCTCTCCTTCCGACTCTGATCATGCAAATGCCGCGCCCTTTAGGCGGCACGAATGGCTGGTTTGTTATGCAGTAGTCCGCAGGCGGTCACAAATGCAATTTTCATGCGCCTGAGTGTGGGCTCATCCTCGGGACGAATGTCGAATTGTCACTATCTCAGAAAACTGTTGATTAGTCGTGAGTTCGGCATATGGTATACCACAGATGAGCCTGAACCCGAGTCGATCATCGGGATGGGCTCGCGTTTGGGGGGAATTCGGTGTCGATTGGCGACAAGCTAAAACCCATAGCTGAAAGCTTCACTTTGAAGGATCATACCTTCAAAGTCTTGCGCGCCGCGATTCTGGAAATGGATATCTACGGACCCGATGCAGATTTGCGGATGGATGAACGTCAGATTGCCGAGAGCCTCGGAATATCGCGCACCCCGATCCGCGAAGCACTTGCACGGCTGGCACAGGATGATCTGGTTCAGATTGTGCCACGCAAAGGCGTTTTCGTCCGCAGAAAATCGCGAGAAGAAATTCTGGATATGGTTGTCGTCTGGGCCGCGCTTGAAAGCATGGCCGCACGTCTGGCAACCACAAATGCGACTGACGCCGACCTGGAATCGCTGCGCCGTTTCGCCATGAAGCACAGTAGCGCTGCAGGGCGTGCGGACATCGAAGAATATTCCGACGCCAATATCAAATTTCACCAGACCATCCTGGAACTATCAGGTTGCGCGTTACTGCGAACAACTGCTGACGGGCTTTTCACCCATATGAAGGCCGTGCGCAGACGTGCCATGGGTGAAAGCGACCGAGCCCGCCGGTCTGTGGCGGATCACATGCAGATAATTGAGGCGCTTACAGAGCGTGATGGCGATCTGGCTGCACGACGCGTGCGCGAACATACGATGCGTCTGCACGATCACATCAGTAAGACCTGGACTCGGTTGGAAAACCTTAGCTCGGCACGAAACGCAATCGGCTAACAGATGAATTTGACAGCGGAGACGAACATATGACCTCTACCGGTGGCACAAAAAACGAAGATGCAACCAAAGCAGAAACGCAAGGCACGGCTGAACTTACCGATGGCTTTCACCTTATTATTGATGCGTTGAAGCTGAACGATATCAATACGATATATGGTGTTCCGGGCATTCCGATTACCGATTTTGGGCGTCTTGCGCAGGCTGCTGGCATTAGGGTCATTTCGTTTCGCCACGAACAGAATGCCGGGAACGCCGCTGCGATTGCAGGCTACCTGACCAAGAAACCGGGCATTTGTCTGACAGTGTCAGCCCCCGGATTCCTCAATGGATTGACCGCCTTGGCACATGCCACAACCAATTGCTGGCCGATGATTTTGATTTCAGGTTCGTCCGAACGTGAAATCGTCGATCTTCAGCAGGGCGATTATGAAGAAATGGACCAGTTGGCGATTGCAAAGCCGTTGTGCAAGGCGGCCTATCGCATTCTTCACGCCGAAGATATTGGTATTGGCATTGCTCGGGCCATCCGAGCCGCGGTTTCAGGCCGCCCAGGCGGTGTTTATCTGGACCTTCCCGCAAAACTTTTTGGCCAGGTAATGGAAGCAGCAGCTGGCAAAAAGTCACTTGTTAAAGTCATTGATCCCGCACCGGCACAGATTCCAGCACCGGACGCCGTCAAGCGCGCGTTGGATGTGCTCAAAAGTGCCAAAAAACCACTGATTATTCTTGGCAAGGGTGCGGCCTATGCGCAGGCGGATGACAAGATCCGGGCGCTGGTAGAGAAGACCGGCATTCCCTTCCTGCCGATGAGCATGGCGAAAGGTCTGTTGCCCGATATTCATCCTTTGTCAGCCAGCGCTTCACGTTCGCTCGTCTTGAAGGAATCCGATGTCGTCCTGATGATCGGGGCCCGTCTTAACTGGCTCCTGAGCCATGGCAAGGGCAAGCAATGGGGCACGGCACCGAAGAAATTCGTCCAGATAGATATTGAACCGCGGGAAATGGATTCTAACGTTGAAATTGCGGCGCCGCTGGTTGGGGATATCGATTCCTGTGTCTCTGCCCTCCTTAAAGGCATGACCGATCAATGGGCGCCGCCGCCTGCTGCCTGGATCAACGAGGTTAACAAGATCAAGGAAACCAACCTTGCCAAGATGTCGGTCAAGCTTATGAACAACTCGGTGCCGATGGATTATCACAGCGCGCTTGGCGTTCTGCGCAAGGTCATCGACGAACGGCCTGACACGATGCTGGTGAACGAGGGGGCCAATACGCTCGATTTCGCACGCTCGATCATCAACATGCACAAACCCCGCAAACGCCTGGATGTCGGCACTTGGGGGGTCATGGGGGTCGGCATGGGCACAGCTATCGCGGCAGCGATTGAAACCGGGCATCCCGTTCTGGCAGTTGAAGGTGACAGCGCCTTTGGCTTTTCCGGCATGGAGGTGGAAACGATCTGCCGATACAACCTGCCTGTTTGTGTCGTTGTCTTCAATAACAACGGTATTTACCGCGGCACGGATGTGAACCCGTCGGGCGGTTCGGATGTGGCAACAACCGTTTTCGTGAAGGATGCCCGTTACGACAAGATGATGCAGGCCTTTGGCGGTATCGGTGTGAATGCCACTACCCCGGATGAGTTGTCCCGCGCGGTCAATGAAGCGATGGATTCCGGCAAACCGACGCTGATCAATGCTGTGATCGATCCGCAGGCTGGTACTGAAAGCGGTCGCATCGGCAATCTGAACCCCCAAAGCGTTGTGTCCAAAAAGTAAAATGACGCAATCGACAATAACTCACGGCGACGGGAATAAAGAATGAAAGCTCTGGACGGCATCAAAGTACTCGATTTCACCCATGTTCAGTCAGGTCCGACCTGCACGCAGCTGCTGGCGTGGTTTGGCGCTGATGTGATCAAGGTGGAACGCCCCGGTGTTGGCGATGCCACCCGCAAGCAGCTGGTTGATGTGCCAGGTGCTGACAGCCTCTATTTCACGATGCTGAACCACAACAAACGGTCTATCGAACTCGACAGCAAGAACGAGACCGGAAAAGAGGTTCTTACCCGGCTGATTGAGGAATGCGATGTCCTCGTGGAGAACTTCGCACCTGGGGCGCTGGATCGGATGGGATTCTCCTGGGAGAATATCCAAAAGATCAATCCAAAGATAATAATGGCATCGATCAAGGGTTTTGGCCCCGGCAAATATGCCGATTGCAAGGTTTACGAAAACGTCGCGCAATGCGCTGGCGGATCAGCATCCACCACCGGTTTCCGTGATGGTCCACCTTTGGTTACGGGCGCTCAGATCGGCGACAGTGGTACGGGGCTTCACCTTTGCCTCGGTATCGTTACGGCGCTTTTTCAGCGTGAGAAGACCGGGCGTGGGCAGAAAGTCACCGCAGCGATGCAGGATTCCGTTCTGAACCTCGCACGGGTTAAGTTGCGCGACCAGCAACGTCTGGCGACGGGGCCTTTGACGGAATATTCGCAGTTCGGCGAGGGTATTCCCTTTGGCGAGGCAACCCCACGCGCAGGCAACGATTCTGGCGGCGGGCAGCCTGGCCGCATTCTGAAGTGCAAAGGCTGGGAGCAAGATCCAAACGCCTACACCTATTTCATCATTCAGGCGGCGATCTGGGAAAAGGTCTGCGATGTGATCGGCGAACCGGACTGGAAAACCAAAGATGGATTTGCCAAACCCAAGGACCGTCTCGACAAGCTGAACCAGATTTTCGATCGGATCGAGAAATGGACCATGACCAAATCGAAATTCGAAGTCATGGACATCTGCAACCCGCATGACATTCCGGTGGGACCGATCCTGTCGATGAAAGAAATCGCGGAGGATGAGGGGCTATATGCCACCGGAACGTTGGTGCGCGTTGCACACCCCAAACGTGGCGAATACATTTCGGTCGGAAACCCGATCAAACTTTCCGACAGCCCTTCTGAGGTGACACGTTCGCCGCTGTTGGGTGAACATACCCGTGAAATCCTGTCTTCCGTGCTGGGCTATTCCGGGGCAGAATTGGACCGCGTTCTGGCATCGGGCGCCGTCGGGGAGGCAAAATAATGCGCCTTATCGTCATGGGACAACAAGCCTTCGGCAAGGATGTTCTGGCGAAGTTGCTGGAAACGGGAACCGACGAAGTAGTTGCCGTCTATTGCGAGCCGGACCGCGAGGGCAAACCCGTTGACCCTATCAAGGAATTTGCATTGGCGAAGGGGTTGCCTGTTCTTCAGCCCGCCCATTTCAAGGATAGCAGCACCCTTGACGAATTGGCCGCATTTGACGCCGATCTGATGATCATGGCCTTTGTCAATATTTTCGTTCCGCAAGCGGCACGTGACATGCCCAAGCTTGGGTCCACATGTTTTCACCCTTCATTGCTGCCGCTTCACCGCGGCCCTTCCGCTGTGAACTGGCCGATAATCATGGGTCGGCAGAAATCCGGCTATTCGTGGTTTTACCCGTCGGATGGGCTTGATGAAGGCGATGTGCTTTTGCAATGGGAATGCGATATCGGGCCGGATGACACGGTCATCGACTTGTATTTCAAGAAGATCTACCCATCGGCCGTGGAATCCGTGCTCAAGGTCTGCGATCTCTACCGCTCGGGCAACCCGCCGCACATTCATCAAGATGAATCGAAGGCCACCTATGAGCGGCGCTGTACGCGCAAGCACACGCATATCGACTGGA
>JAOUMG010000194.1 GCA_029881635.1 Paracoccaceae bacterium
GCCGAGAAGCGCACCGCCGAGAATGTCGGGCAGGACGATGGCATGCAGCACGAGTGTCAACAGCGTCAGGATCCCGAAGCCCTGAAAGATGCCAGGCCAGAGTGGGAACGTCCTGTCGCCCCGGCGCGTGGCAGCGCGGTAGAGGAAGAACAGGAAATGGCCGATGAAGAGAAAGGCGATGGTCAGGTGGGTGAAGGCGCCCAGCGCCCCCGCCACCGCATAGGCGACCCAGCGTTTCGTGCTGCCGGTTCGCATCGCGTCGATCAGGAACGAGCTCGACAAAAGCGAGAAGAAGAGAAGCGCGGTATAGCCACGCGCATTCTGGCTGAACCAGAGATGGTGGTAGGAGAGCGCCAATAGGAGCGCGGCGGCCAAAGCCTCGGGCCAGGACATCACGCGGCGGGCAAACCCATAGATCGCGGCAATGCTGGCGATGCCGAAAAGCGCCGCCGGAAGCCGGATGGCCGTGACCGTATCACCAAGGGCGTCGATCGAAAGCCGGGCGAGGAAGGTGTAGAGGATGTGATTGTTGGCGTCCTTGAAGGTCGTCAGGATCTGCAGCGGGCTCAGATGCATATGGCTGATATGCATCAGCATCTCGTCATACCAGATGCCGCGATCTAAAGTATAAAAACGCAACCCTGCCGCTGTGGCCAAAATTACTACCATCAGAAGCAGTGCCCACCTTGGGGCCGTATCGTGATATTTGCTTCGGCTGTCCGCTTCCGCGGCAGAGGGAAAACGGGAAAGAGCGAGCAGATAGATGCTGAATACGATGAGCGAGATTCTGAACAGTAGGATGCCCTTTACCATCCCCGCGTGAGCAGCCCCGCCGCCCAACATGTCGAGCAGGGTTTGACCCGGCACGAAGGCCAAGCCAGCGAAGCAAATGCCGAATAATATGAATGCGAGTTTCATTTCATTCACACCATTAAGAACCACATACTATTCCTCACTTCGCCGCGTCGGATTAGACATCCAACCATCAGTCCGTCATGGTCTGAGATGAATGCGCGAAATCATGTCCGCGATAAGACCCAGCGACCAGATCATGATTGCTGCCAGATAGGAGAAGATCACAGTTTCGGAGAGGTCTCCGAAGGTCAGGTCGATCACGAACTTGATTGTTCCAACAACGATGAATACGAGGCCAAGCGGAATGAAGACGCGCAGCGGATTAAAGAGTGTCGAAATTCGCAAGATCAGAATTAGGAAGTTAATGAAGTCCATCGGACGAATTTTTGACTGACCCACGCGCTTGCCGTACTCGATGGGTGTATAGATCATGCGTTTACCGTTCGCTGACATGCAAAGCGTGATGGTCGTCGTGAACGAAAATTTCTGCGGCAAAAGCGGAATGAAAGGGATAAGTTCAGATTTTCGAAATACCCTGAGACCGGAATTGAGGTCATTAAGCTTTCGCTCGGCCAAGAAAGACGCGAAAGAATTGAGCACCCATTTTGCCGGTTTCCTGATCCACGGGACGTTTTTCATGGCGGCGCCTCTGTCACCCACGACCATATCTTGATCGCGGCACATCGCCAGCATCGCAGGCAGGTAATGTGGGGGATAGGTGCCGTCAGCATCAATGATCGCAACATACTCATGCTGCGCGCGCCGGACTCCCCGCTTCAGCGCAGCACCGTAACCGGTGTTGACCTGGTTGCTATCTACGATCACGCCCGTCTGCCGCGCAATTTCCAGCGTATTGTCGTCAGAACCATCGTCGACCACGATTATCTCGTACGGGACGCCCAGTGGCTCCATGGCCTCCCGAACGTCTTCGATCGTCGCTTGTACCGCGCCTTCTTCGTTATAGGCCGGTATCACAACGCTGAGGGACATGCCCTCCAGTTCAGACTTAATCTTTTGCGGCTTGGCCTTTCCGGCGCTTTTGGTGGTCATCGTAAAAACTTCCCTTCACTGCCCCTGCAGTTACATAAATATCGGCCCGAACCCCGTACCAGATTGTGGGTCACGGAACATGCAGACGATCCTTAACCCCCAGAATATGATATTCAAACAGGCACCAGCTAAATGCTGCGGCTGAATAGACATAGTATAATTGGTGATAGAGCAACGAACCGGCCGCAAACAGCAGACCGCCATTCGCATAAAAGAATTTGGCCAGGCGCAAGTTCGCCAGCACGGCAAGAATGGCCAAACCCGCGGTTACTGGCCAAACAGCGGGGTAAAATGGCAAGGCAAGAACCGACAGAAGAAATAACCCGGCCACCCCCGCTTTGACGCGTTCAGCGCGGCTTGTATTCAGGTCATCAGCGACGCCTTCCCGTGATATCATCAGCCGTGACCAGGGCAAAGCGCGCCGGAAAATATCTGTGAAAATCGCATTCTTCGGGCTCCAGACTTTCAGGTGTTTGCCCAGCAGGGTTGGGTCGACGATGATGCGCCCCCCCGCAGATCTGATGCGATATCCGAGCTCTATGTCTTCGATCGATGGAACTCGGTAAGTTTCAATGTCAAAGCCACCGATCTTGCGAAAGATGTCCGCACGTACGGCCCCGCAACCAGCCCAGAATGTCGCGGCCTCGCGCACGGCATTCTGGTGGTAAAACCGGTGCATCAGGTTCTTGTAGCGCGAAAACCATTGTGTACCCGCTGGCGTGGAATCGTATGATCCGAAAACTGCTGCTACACCTTCTTCCGACATCGCTGCACGCACTTTTTCTGCGCCATCCGGCCAGGCGATCACATCAGAATCGACAAACCACAAAATGTCGCCGATGGCGTGTTCGGCAGCCAAATTGCGTGCAGCTCCGGGGCCACCGTTTTTAGGGGTTGTCAGAACGCGTGCACCCAGGCTTTGGGCGACTTCTGCCGTTGTATCGGGCGACTGATCGTCAACCACAATGACTTCGGAAACTTCGCCCCGTGCCAGCATTTCCATCAACGGCGCCAATACGCGCGGCAATAGCCCCGACGCATTATAAGCCGGCATCACAACAGAAATGGATTGGGCCAAGTTTTCCACGTTCAACGGCCACCCGAAGTTTCATTTATAGCTTTGGAATGCATGGCGTACAGCACCATGATGGCTGCAACCAATGGCAACAGCCAAATGACCCGCGCACCATATCGCGTCGCCGGTTGCGATATCCCGCCGCAGACAAGCGCATTCGCAAGAATTCCGAAGATTAGCATGATTGCCAAAGCTTTAATTTCCTTCGGCACACGGCGCGGCCAGGCCAGAAGCACAAGAATGGCGCCGAGCGAGGCAAGATAGAGAGCCGAATGAATAGGCGTTACAGTGTTCAACCAGTTCACATTCGCGGTAATCCGTCCATGCATAAGCGGACCAGTCACAAGAACCGAGATTCCGTCAAACTGTTCAATCATCTTATCTGTCTGGAGCGTCATATCGACGCTGATGAAGCCAGCTTGGACCATCGCATTCTCTAGAAACGCCAGTGTCGTACCCATTGGGTCATTTGCCAATACGTCGAAAAAGAACCCGATTTGATTGTCGGCGACAATTTTCTGATCTTCGGAGGTCATCAGGCGAAAGGAGCCGAGATTCTGGCTGGTTTCAAAAACAATATGAGAGGCGGTCAAACGATAGGGATCGTTCGACAACATCAACGTCCGATAAAGTTTGCAAGTCGGGATAGTTTCGTCGGGGCAATGCGTTTGAAGGTAACGAAGCCCCGGCCCGTCCTGGATCAACCGGGCCGTAACATAGGGTTTGATCACAACGATTGAGTTCGATACCGCACGCGCGGCAGAACGCAGCACGCTTTGTTCGGCGTATCCAACGCCGAGGATCACCAGGATGAGCGCTGTCGGAAGCCACCAACGGCGGCGTGACAGGACAAAGGATACGATTGCTGCCAACGGCACCATCAGTGTTGCAATAGCTAGATGTGACAGATGTGAGGTGATCGCCAAAGCCCCCAATGCAACAAGAAGGGTAACCTCCCAAATGCGCATCTGACGCCCAAAAACGGCTAACCCGGCGATAACGATCAGCAGAACAGGCGCGAAGGTATCTGGCATCAAATACGCGATGAAGAACGGCAATGAGCCAAGCGAGGCACACAAAATCGGTACTGAAACTGTATGTGCAACAGGGGGTCCGTTGGGCCACAGCCTGGCCGCTACACGCATCGGCAGCCAAAGCGCCACGAAGACTGCCACAACGTTCAAAACGATTAGCCCTTCGAGTACTCCAAGCCGCGCCATCGCACCTGACAAAATCGCGTAAACAGTCGATCTGGATCCATCGACCGTATTCTCGGCATCTATCTCGGTCAGCCCTGGGGAGGCGGAATTTGCGGACTGCTCCACTACCTCTGCGGGCCGTCCGGAAAGAGGTGACTCGGCGGGCCAGCCAAGATGGCGTAGGGCTGTATGGCCTTGCTGGATATAGCCCAGTGTGTCGAAATAGAACAACGGGCGCCCATTGATGACAAACACACTCAGGCAGGCCAATACAGCCAGACAAAACCAAACCACGGCCTTGCTTGCGCCTTGCGGCGGGTCAGTGGCCACACTCGTCGCGTATTTTTGCATCAGATCCGCGCTCCCTGACTTTCGATTTCACTCCGAAGCGCCGAGAAATAGGCAATCGTCTGCTGCAAGCCATCGCGCAATGCTATTTTCGGCTCCCACCCAAGTGCCTTCCGGGCAAAACTGATATCGGGTTTGCGCTGCACCGGATCGTCGTGTGGCAAAGGTTCGAAAACAAGTTTGGACTTGGCACCGGTCAATTCGATAATCGCCTCTGCCAGCTCGCGAATAGACATTTCAACCGGATTGCCGATATTCATTGGCCCGGTGACGTCATCTGGCGTTTCCATCAGCCCGATCAACCCGTCAATTAGGTCAGAAGCAAAGCAAAACGACCTCGTCTGGCTGCCATCACCGTAAATCGTTATCGGTTCGCCTGCCAGTGCCTGCATGATGAAATTCGATACAACTCGGCCATCTTTCGGGTGCATTCGCGGCCCATAGGTGTTGAAAATCCGCGCTACCTTGATACGCAGTTTGTGCTGCCGGTGGTAGTCAAAGAACAGAGTTTCGGCGCAGCGCTTGCCCTCATCATAACATGACCTGAATCCAATCGGATTCACGTTTCCCCAATAGTCTTCGGTTTGAGGATGAACGATCGGGTCACCGTAAACTTCCGAAGTAGATGCCTGCAGGATCTTCGCGCGAAGCCGTTTGGCAAGGCCAAGCATGTTTATCGCACCGTGAACGCTTGTCTTGGTCGTCTGAA
>JAOUMG010000195.1 GCA_029881635.1 Paracoccaceae bacterium
TCGGAAAAAGTCAGGTCGGCACAGAAACCCTATGCCGACTCCCTATCTCAGATCAGTTCATTACGGCTTCGTCTGCAATGGCAGACTGGGTGGCAGCCAATTCCGGATCAGACACCAGACCGTATTCGGCCAGCGGTCCGTCAGGGCCTGCAATATCATCAGAGACGAAAAACTCCGCGAAATCCTTCAGGCCCGGAATGACCCCGATATGGGCTTTCTTGATGTAAAAGAAAAGCGGCCGGGACACCGGATATTCGCCTGTCGAAATACTTTCGACCGAGGGGACCACACCTGACATTGTCGCGACCTGAAGTTTGTCTGTGTTGTTTTCGTAAAACGCCAGGCCAAAGACACCGATGCCATTCTTGTTCGACGCAACCCGCGCCAGGGTTTCAGTGTAATCGCCGTCGATATCGACAGAGCGGTTGTCGGCACGCAGTGCAGTGCAGGCTTTGACCACTGCATCCTTGTCATCGCCCTTGAGACCGGCGATAGCGGCCTCGGCGCCGCTATCCTTGCAGCCCTGTTCAATCACCTTCACTTCAAAGACTTCGCGGGTTCCGTGTTTTGTACCCGGCACGAAGGCCAGAATTTCCTGGTCGGGCAGGTCAGGATTCACTTCGGACCAATTTGTGTAGGGATTGGCAACCAGCGCACCGTCGATCACGACCTCGGCAGCCAAGGCTGTGTACCAGTCGGAGGGTGTGAATTCAAAGCTGTTGCCACCGATGTCGGACGCAAAAACAATGCCATCATAGCCGATGCGCACTTCCATGATCTCGGTCACACCCGCCGCGGCGCAGGCTTCGATTTCGCTTTCCTTGATCTCACGCGACGAATTGGCAATGTCGATTGTGCCTTCGCCCAGCCCTTCGCAAAACTTCTTGAGACCGGCAGAGGAGCCACCCGATTCCACGACCGGTGTCGGAAAATCAAAATTCTCACCAAAGGATTCGGCAGCGATGGTTGCATATGGCAGCACGGTCGATGACCCGGCAATCTGGATCTGATCACGGGCGTCAGCGGCACCTGCTGCGACGGCCATTGCGGCAACCGATACAAACAATTTCGCAGTCTTCATTGCATTCTCCTGCAAATCACATTTCCGGCCGCCTCCAAGGCGACCTTGAATGTGGTCTAGGCGTCGTCGGCTATGGTTTTGTGACGGCAACGTAACGGTTTGATGACAGCCCAATTGGTTTGCTTATGCGGCCACAGTTTAAGTCAGATCGCCAACCGGCAATAACACGATGAATCGACTGCCTTTTCCAACCTCGCTTTCCACACGGAAGCGGCCCCGATGCCGATTGACAATATGTTTTACAATTGCGAGTCCCAATCCCGTCCCGCCTTTTTCGCGGCTGCGATGCGTGTCGACCCGGTAAAACCGCTCCGTCAGGCGCGGCAGATGAATCGGATCGATTCCCTCGCCCTTATCGGCAACCTCAATGCGCAGTGCCGGTCCCTGCAACGCCGGTTCCCGTTCGATCCGCGTCAGGCTCACCCTGACGTTTTTGCCGGAGCCCCCATATTTCACCGCATTCTCGATAAGATTGTGAAATACCTGAACCAGCTGATCGCCATCTGCCCGCAGAAATACCGGGCCAGCCGGCGCCTCCAGATCCAGCCTGACACCGGCGGTTTCAGCCTGATCGTGAAGCGTGGCAATTGCCCCGCGCAGAAGGCCAATGATTTCGACCTTCTCGGAAGGGCGGCTCCGTTCCTCCGCCTCGACCCGGCTAAGCGACAGAAGATCGTTGACGAGGCGGATCATCCTTCCCGCCTCCCGCTCCATGATCCCCAAAAACCGTTCACGCGCCGGTGCATCATCACGTGCAGCACCGCGCAGGGTGTCGATAAACCCCACTAGCGCGGTAAGCGGTGTGCGAAGCTCATGGCTGACATTCGCGACAAAATCGCGGCGCATGGCCGTGGTATGCTCTAGCGCCGTCAGATCTTCAAAGCTGACCAATGCGCCCTGTCCGCTTTCCGTCGGAAATGGCCGGAAATGTACTGCCAGACATGACTCAACCCCCTTGGTGACCATTGAAACGCGCGATGTGGAGGCGGTGCCAGTGCCGATACACACCTCAAGCCCGTCCAAAAAAGTTGGGTGGCGCAGGAATGCACTGCCCAAACGGCCTTCAACTTCGTTGGCGAACAGGGCAGTTGCCGCTGAATTTGCCACCAGCGCCCGCTGATCCGGACCGAAGAGCACCATGGCCATGGGCACGGCGTCGGCAAATTTTCTTACCGTAGCGCTTTGCATGGCTTGATCCTTCTTTTCCGGTTTGTTCCGGGGCTGACCCTGCGCCAGCCACTCAAAAAAGTAAATTAGGTGAGCTTTGGGGTTTTATGTCCTTCAGGTCCGGGCTAAACCTTTGAGGGAGCAAGCGGTTGAAATACACTCAATAGACGAGCCGCAGGAATGTGTTTCATGTCTTGACGCTGTGAAAACGCTCAAAAACGCTGTCGGAAGTGGCCGATATGACATGACTGATGATGATACGAAAATAACTGCAAGCGGCCCGCCGGATTCTGCCGACAAACGGCTATTGATGATTGAAGTTGCGCCAAGTGCAATGGCGACCATGAAGAAAATCAACAACTATGCCTTTATCTTCACGCGCTTTGCGACACTGGATGCTTCTACCATTGCGCGGATCATGCCCGATATCGTCTTGGCGCCTCTATTGGGAAAAGGTTTTGATATCATGGATGTAGCGGCGCATCTGGTATCATTGGGGTATAGTGGACCGCTTCGGGCAGTTACCGGAAAGCTACCCAATCCAGCCGCTGTTCTGGCCGAACTTCGCGCCAATTGCGTAGGGTTGGAAATTGATCTTCTGATCCTGCCGGAAGACGATCAGGTCAAGGGCTGATTTTGGCGGCAGCAGCAAGGCCCGCGCTGAAATCACGTTTCAGCAGACCGATATCCTCCACGCCGACCGAAATCCGGAAAAACCCCTCCGAGATCCCCAATGCTTCGCGTTGCCTTTGATCGACAGCACGGTGTGAGGAGGATGCTGGGTGTGACAAGGTTGTCCCGATGTCGCCCAATGTCGGGGCAAAAGCGATATCGGGCATGGCTTTGGTCAATGCATTTGCGGCGGCGCGACCGCCCGATACTTCGAACGATACCATATGCCCCCCGCGCCCGTTCAACAAAGCCGCGGCACGGTTGTGATCCGGATGATCTGGTCGCGTCGGATAAAGTACACGCTTGATCCCTGGCAGTCCGGCCAGATGATCTGCCAACTCAGCTGCATTCGCTTCTGCCCGATCATACCGCAAATGGAACGAATAGAGCCCCCGTTCAGCCAGCCAGCAATCAAAGGGGCTGGGCGTCATGCCGGTTGTAACAGCAAAATCATAAATGGCTTTGCGGATAGCCGGATCGCTTGCAGAGACATAACCAAGCGTCACATCCGAATGGCCCGCAAGCATTTTCGTGACCGAGTGGATGACAATATCCGCGCCATGTTCGAAGGGGCGATAGCCACGGGGGGTCGTGAACGTGTTATCGACAGCCACCAGAACGCCACTTGCGCGCGCGACTTTCAAAATGCCATCCATGTCGGCAATGCGCAGGGTCGGATTTGCCACAACCTCCAGCAGGATCATCCTGGTTTCAGGCCGGATAGCCGCCGCGACGGCCGCGGCATCGGTTGGATCCACCAGTGAAGTGGCAATACCGAACCGCGCCAGATCCTGCCCCATCAGACGCAACGACCGACCGTAAAGCTGATCACCGCCGATGACATGATCGCCTGATTTCAGCACACCCAGCAGCACTGCCGTGATCGCGGCCATACCAGAACCAAGGATCACGCCGCCGCCCCCATTGTCGGACGCGCCTTCCAATGCATCGATCTTTCTGGCCAGAACATCCGCATTGGGATGGCCCTCGCGCGCATAGGTGTATCCCGCAAATTCACCTTCATAAAGCGCATCAAGTTGATCGGGGCTCTGCGAGGCATAAACGACCGAAGGCTGAATCGGCGTGCCAACCGCGCGGCTGACACTTTGCGGCCAAACCGTTCGACGCACGAGGTTTTCCGGCGTATCAGGCATCTTCAATGCTCCCTTGATCAACACGAGCCTTCATTGGCACCCGCCGGTCAGACCGGTCGCAGGCCTTTGGCATACCTTACCGCATTCGCTCGGTAACCAGCCGCCGCTGCCAGCAAGCCTTCCTGCGCTGCGGCATCCAGCATGCGAACAACCTTTCCCGGCGCGCCCATCACGAGACTGCCATCGGGAATTTCCTTGCCTTCGGTAATCAATGCCCCTGCCCCGATAAGGCAGCCCTTGCCGATGCGGGCGCCATTGAGGATCGTGGCGCCCATCCCGATCAGTGAACCATCTCCGATGATACAGCCATGCAGCATCGCCTTGTGGCCAACCGTGCAGTTGGACCCAATCACCAGCGGATAGCCCATATCCGTATGCAAAACGCAGTGTTCCTGAATGTTTGATCCAGCGCCGACGCGTATCTCTTCATTGTCGCCGCGCAGGGTTGAACCGAACCAGACACTGGCAAAGGCCTCCAGCACGACTTTGCCGATCAGGGTCACATCCGGGGCGATCCACGCGCCTTCCCCCAATTCGGGGCTGATACCATCAAGCGCGTAGATCATCGCGTCTCAAACTCCCGGTTGAGGCCGCGCACAAAATCGGAAAGCCACGGTTGACGGTCGCGGCGCATGCGTTCGGCCTTAAGGATGGTTTTCAGCTCGGTCTCAGCCTGATCCAGATCGTCATTCACCAGAACAAAGTCATATTCGGCCCAATGGCTGATTTCAGCCTCGGATTTCGCCATTCGCCCGGCGATCACCTCGTCACTGTCCTGACCACGGTCACGCAGCCGCCGTTCCAGCTCGGCGATTGAGGGCGGCAGGATGAATATCGACACAACGTCGTGCCCCATTGCCTGTTTGATCTGTTGGCCACCCTGCCAGTCGATATCAAACAAGGTATCATGCCCCGCAGCCATGGCCGCTTCCACCGGCGCCTTCGGACTGCCGTAGAAATTGCCAAAAACCTCGGCATGTTCCAGCATTTCGCCGCGTTCGACCATTGCCTTGAAAACATCTGGCGTCTTGAAGAAATAATCCCGTCCCTCGACTTCGCCGGGGCGCGGTGGCCGGGTTGTCGCCGAAACGGAAAACCGCATCGACGGATCCCAGGCCATCAGCCGCTTTGCCCATGTCGATTTCC
>JAOUMG010000196.1 GCA_029881635.1 Paracoccaceae bacterium
GTCGGGCGGTCAAAAGCAACGTGTTGCGGTAGCGCGCGCGTTGGTCGGAAACCCCGATGTGATCTTTGCCGACGAACCGACGGCAGCTTTGGACAGTGAAAGCGGCATGGCCGTGGTCAAGATGCTGAAAAAGCTGGGGCAAATGCGGGGCACGACCACTGTCATGGTGACACATGACAACCGCATTCTGGAAATGGCCGACCGGATCGTAACGCTCGAAGACGGGCGGGTCGTGGGCGACACGGCGCCGTGACCGTGTCGCCAGCGCGCCGCCACATATCTGCCTGCCCCGCGCCCGTGGTTGCGTGGTGCCGGTATCGCGCTGACCGCCTATGGGATGCATTGACCGGCAAAGGCGACCGCCTCAGGTGCGCAGCACCCGGTATATCGCCGGGATGACCAGAACCGTCAGCAGCGTCGATGATGCAAGCCCGAACAGGAGCGAGATTGCGAGACCCTGAAAAATCGGGTCTGTCAGGATAACCGCCGCCCCGATCATAGCGGCCAAAGCCGTCAGCAGGATCGGTTTGAAGCGAATGGCCCCTGCCTCGATCAGAACTTCGGTCAACGGGCGATCCGGTGATTTCGCATGGCGGATGAAGTCGACCAGCAGGATCGAGTTGCGTACGATAATGCCCGCCAGGGCGATGAACCCGATCATCGATGTCGCCGAAAACGGCGCGCCGAACAGCCAGTGCCCCCCGATAATGCCGATAAAGGTCAACGGCACCGGCGTCAGAATTACCAGCGGCACCTTGAAGGATCCGAACTGCCCGACGACAAGGATGTAGATACCCAGAAGGGCCACCCCAAAAGCCGCCCCCATGTCGCGGAAGGTGACCCAGGTCACTTCCCATTCCCCGTCCCAAAGCAAAGTTGCCTGGCTGTCATCCTCAGGCTGGCCATACAACGAGATGACGGGTTTCGGCAGGTCACCCCAGTCTTGCGCGTCAAGCGCCTCCTGCACTGCCAGCATGCCGTAAAGCGGTGCCTCGAAGCTGCCGGCCAGTTCGGCTGTCACCATTTCGGCCGCGCGGCCATTGTGGCGGAAAACGGGGTAGGAGGCGCGTTCTTCGCTGACGGTCACAACATCACCCAGCTCGACAACACTGCGATCGCCGGGCAGGACATTGGCGGGAATGGGAGTGCTGAGGAATGCCTCATCAAGCACCTTCTGGCCTTCGGGGCGCCCCATCAGGATCGGGATTGGCTGGCGCCCGCCACCGCGATGCGAATAGCCCACCGTTGTTCCCGCATTCAAAATGGCAATCGTCTCCAGGACGTCCGCCTCTTGCACACGGAAGAACTCAGCCTGATCGGTCGATACGGTTATCCGCAACCTTCGGGCGGGGGTTCCATAGGAATTGTCTACATCGACGATGAAAGGCACAGAGCGATATGCAGCCTCGACCCGCGCCGCCACAGCGCGGCGGGTTTCGGCATCAGGTCCGTATATTTCGGCCAGAAGTGTCGCCAGAACCGGCGGGCCGGGCGGTGGCTCCACGACCTTGAGGCTGGTGCCGGAGGGAACATCCAAATCGGAGATGCGCTGACGTATATCAAGTGCAATGTCGTGGCTGGCGCGGTCCCGTTCGGATTTCGGCACGAGGTTGATCGACACCTCGCCCTGTTCGGGCAGGGCGCGAAGATAGGAATGGCGCACAAGGCCGTTGAAATTGAACGGGGCCGCCGCACCGGCATGGGTCTGGATCGACAGAACTTCCGGCAGATCAAGCGTTATGCGGGCCACCGCCTGCGCAACACTGTCTGTTGCTTCGACAGAGGCCCCTTCGGGCAGGTCGATGACAACAGACAGTTCGGATTTGTTGTCGAATGGCAGAAGCTTCACGGTTACGGCCTTGGTATAAAAAAGCGACAGAGAACCGACGGTCAGAATGGTTACACCTGCCAGCAGAAGCCAGCTGGCGGTTTTGGTTGCCAGTACAGGTCGCGCAACCGCCCTGTAGGCGCGGCCGAGCCTGCCGCCATCGTCATCATGATGTGCCGCCGCTACAGCCTTGCCGGCGGTTTTCAGCATCAGCCAAGGTGTTACGGTGACCGCGACAAAAAACGAAAAGATCATTGCTGCAGACGCATTAGCGGGGATCGGGCTCATATACGGGCCCATTAGGCCCGAGACGAAAAGCATCGGCAGCAGTGCGGCCACAACGGTGAGAGTTGCGATGATGGTCGGATTGCCAACCTCGGCTACTGCATCAATCGCGGCGTCCTTGCGGGGGCGGCCGTCGCCCATGCCCCAGTGGCGCGCAATATTTTCGATCACCACGATCGCGTCATCGACGAGAATACCTATCGAAAAGATAAGTGCGAAAAGCGAAACACGGTTCAGCGTGTATCCCATAAGGTAGGAGGCAAAGAGCGTGAGCAGAATTGTCACGGGAATGACGACGGCGACAACGGTCGCTTCGCGCCAGCCGATTGCAAACCAGACCAGTGCGATGATCGACACTGTCGCCAGACCGAGGTGATACAAGAGTTCATTGGCCTTTTCATTGGCGCTTTCGCCATAGTCGCGGGTTACCTCGACATGGATCTCATCCGGGATCAGGTCACCTTCCAGCATCTCGACCCGGTGCAGGATTGCCTCGGCTACCGTGACCGCGTTCGATCCGGCGCGTTTGGCAATGGCCAGGGTGACGGCAGGCATCCGGACCAGCCCGTCATCGGTTTTCGCGACGTTGGAAACCAGCATTCCGCCACGGTCGACATCAAAACCGATATCCGCCACATCGCGCAAATAAACCGGCCTGCCATCGCGCGTGGTCAACAGCAGGTTTGCAATCTCTTCCGGTGAGCGCAGCGTCTCGCCGACCGAAAGCGTGATCTCTTCACCCTTGTCGCGCAGGCGTCCGGCGGGAAAGGCGGCATTGGCCCCAGCGACCTTACCGGCGAGTTGTTGCAAGGTGACCCCGTATAGCGCGAGTCGAGCCGGGTCGGGGGCCACACGTAGCACTTCATCGCTTTCACCGACCAGATAGGTCAGGCCCACATCCGGGATCTTGGCAATCTCGGTGCGCAGTTCGCGCGCGATACGGGTGAGGTCGCCCGCGGTGATACGGTCGCTACTACCCGGTTTCGGCGACAAGGTCAGCGCAAGAATGGCGACATCATCGATGCCGCGCCCGACGATCATGGGTTCAGGAACACCGACCGGGATACGGTCCAGATTGGCGCGCAGCTTGGCATGTACCCGAAGAACCGCCGCGTCTGCCGAAGTGCCAACCAGAAAGCGGGCGGTGACAGAGACCTGGTCATCCTGGCTCTGGGAATAGACATGTTCGACTCCCTCGATACCTTTGACAATGGTTTCAAGCGGTTCGGTGATCAGCTTGACCGCGTCATCGGCCTTCAACCCATCGGCGCGCACAAAGATATCGACCATCGGGACCGAGATCTGAGGCTCCTCCTCACGGGGCAGGCTGACCAGCGCGACAAGTCCAAAGACGAAAGCTGCAAGCAAGAATAGCGGCGTCAGCGGCGCGGTGATGAAGCTGCGGGTCAGACTGCCCGCAATGCCGCGCGGCGTTTCTGGCCGGGTCATGGCGTGACAACCAGATCCCCGGATGCCAGACCGGACAGAATCTCAACATATGTCGCGCCGTCTTTGACGATGGTTTCACCCAACATGACGGCGCGGGCGCTTTGGCCCTCTGCCGACGGCACGGTGACAAAATCGATACCTGACCGGGTACTTACGGCGGTGCGCGGAACCAGAATGGTCTGGCGTTTGCCTACCGGCAGATTGACCAGAACCCGCGCATTCACAAAAGCCGTGTCGAGGCCTTCAACATCCACATCCGCGATCACACGCCCATTTTCGATCTGCGGATAGATCTTGGCAATCCGGCCACTGGATTCAGCGCCCGCGTCATTCATGCGGATCGCAGCACCTTCGGCCAGAGAGGCGGCATGGCGTTCAGGGATTGCCAGCCTGAGAAAAAAACCCCCGCCGCCGATCGATGCGACCTGCTCACCGGCAAGAACGACTGCGCCCAAGGTGACGGGTACGGTTAGTACCCGACCCGCGCCGGGGGCCAGAACATCGCCTTCGGCGGATTGCTGAATGATCACCGCGCGGTCGGCCTCGGTCGAACTGATCTGACCGCGCAGAACATCAACTGCGGTGCGCAACTGGTCCAGCCGCTGTACCGTTGCCACCCCGCGATCAACCAGCGCCTGCCCGCGCGAAAGCTCGGTCTCTGCCGTCACAAGCTGGGCATTCAACGCCTCGATGCGTGCGTCAAGTGCTGCGATCTGAAACGCGATCTTGTCATCGCGCACCACGGCAATCCGTTGGCCAGCCTTCACCACGTCCCCTTCGCTGACGGAAAGTTCAGTGATCAGCCCGCCGATCCGCGCCCGTGCCGGAACGGTTTCGCGCGCTTCAATCCGCCCGTAGACCGATTTCCACTCAATCACCTCGGTCGCGCCGAGTGTGATCGTTTCGGCCCCGACAGCAGTGCCTGCCAAAAAGCTCACCAAAAGCAGAAATGCGCGCATAGCCGATCCTTTCAGAATGCCGTGCCCGGTTTGACCCCGAGCCATCTGAAAAATTTCGCCGCTGGGCAGAACCCGGTAATTGCCGATTGCAACAGATTGAATCCGACAAAAACGGTGAACCACATGAAGTAGGGCGAAACCCAGGCAGTAAGTGCGACCGAGAGTAAGACCATGCACCCCGCAAAGGCAAGAACGGTACGATCAAGAGACATGTGAACCTCCGTTGAAACCACACATTCGCATTTATGAATGTTTTAATTGAATGCAAGGTCTTTTGGGATAATTCAAGCAAAAACGCTGGGTCGCGCAATGGCGGTGCCTTTCGCCATTCCTCGCCGCCCAACCTGCCTGGATAGTCAAAACCTGAGAAAACTCCAGAATCGACCTCGGCACCGCGATATGATGACTTCAGTCTGTGCGTTTGCCCTGCGGATGGAATGCCGCCGCTTGTGTGTCTCACCCGTGCGTTAAACTTGTTGGCTTTGCCAGTCGCTCAATCAGCCTTGCTGCTTCACATATATTTCGACTATGGCTTTCGGTCTCCCCGGCAGTGAGGGAACACCTGTGACCGATGTGGCGTCCATAGCACTCCTGTTTTCGAGTGCGTTCCTTTCGGCGACCCTGCTTCCGGGGTCGTCCGAAGCACTTTTGATTGCGCTTCTGGCCAG
>JAOUMG010000197.1 GCA_029881635.1 Paracoccaceae bacterium
TTGCGCCAGCCTTCCTCATAGGCAAACCGATATAGCTGCCGGATCGAGGATAATCGGCGCGCCCGTGTCGCCCGCGAAAGGCCCTCGGCTTCGCAAGCGACCAGATAGGCCTCTACATCTGCCCGCTGAACAGCGTCAAAATGCAGTTTTCTTTGACCCATCCAGTCTGCGAAATCTTTCAGATCGCGCCCATAGGCCAGCAAAGTGTTGCGTGCCGCGTCCAACTCTGCGGCCTGTGCCTCCAGAAATGCGGAAATCCAACGCCCTGCGTTTGCCATCGGTCTAGCCCCGCCGTTCCAACAGGAGCAATTCGAGTGCAGCCCGGCGCACGGTTGATTCCAGCCCCACCTTGCGCAACACCAGCAACCCGGCAGTAACGCGCCGTAAATCTCCGCGTGCGCCTTCGGTGATGTCATCAATTGCCATCAACATGGCCTGGCCCATCTTGTTTTGCGCCAAGAGGTCATCCACCCCTGAGGAAAGCTTCGTCTGGGATCTGAAGGCGGCCATGATTGCGTTGCCCAGCTGATCGGGCGGCGAGAGGTTTGTTACATCGCCGCGGGCGATTCCGATGAAAAAGGCTTCGTCCGTGTTTTCTGGCTTTCGCGCGATTGCAGCCGATTCATAGTCATCCGACAGCATCCGAATTCGAAAAGCCAATCTGGCGGTTTCTTCCGGCAAGGAGAGTTCGGAAAGAGCGGGCCCAAAAAAATTGGCGAACGGAACCTCCAGTTCCACTTGGACCATCTGAGACCACACAACAGGCAATACCCGTGAAACCGCATCCGGGTCACCAGATGCAAGCGCCTTGTCCAGCGCTTGTATGGCTTTGACCCTTTCCCACACCCCACCGGAGGCTGCGGCCTTTTGTTCAGTATATAGACCGATGAGCTGGTTTTCCCCGATGGCACCGGTGCGCGCCAGTCTTTCACCTGCTTCCAGCCGGGTCTTCCAACCGGCGTTGGATCGTAAATCGGCCTGCGAGAATGCCAATGGCAATGTCGTTGTCTGCAACGGCTGACCGATGGCTTCCATCAATCTGAAGACCAGCGGCGATGGCCGGGATGGCAGCGTCAGGTCCGGTTCGCCATCGGATAGTTCAGGGTCGAGAAATCTTGACAGACGTTCGGCCATATCGGT
Source organism: Paracoccaceae bacterium (assembly GCA_029881635.1). GTDB lineage: Bacteria > Pseudomonadota > Alphaproteobacteria > Rhodobacterales > Rhodobacteraceae > Albidovulum. Next base: position 1,141 of record JAOUMG010000197.1, read on the forward strand.
GTCAATATAGCCCAAGGCTTCGCCGGTGCGCAGCGACAATGCAGCGGCATTCCAGTCGCCCGAACGGGCAAGGCAGAAAATACGTGCTGGAAATGTCGGTGCAATTTCCGGGGTTGCGACCATTGCCGAACAGGCGCGGTCTTCCTCTCCCAGCAGCAAAGCGACGTCAAACCATCTTCGGAATACTTCGGCTGGGGGCTTTTCCACCAGATCGAGCAGGGCCAAGGCCTGATCAAGCGCTCCCAGATCGAGTAGTTTGTCTACCCGCGCCAAAAACAGCTGACCCAATGCTGTCGCATCTTTCGGGGGGGCCAGTTCGGCCAGCAACAGCTTGAGCAGTAGCGATTGAATTGCCGGAAGGGTTTCGACCCGCTCTGCCTGAACCAGACGCGTGAGGTCATTGGTCGATGTATTTCCCCAAAGTCCATAGGGCAAACCCGTTTGCGACACAGGAAGCAGCCCCAATGCGTCCGGCATCGGGCCGTCTATCGAAAGAATCGATATCTTTCCGGGCAATGCGCTGGTTGAAATCGGCGGTTCACTGGTTGTGCGAGGGAGCAGGGAGGTTGGTTCGCCGGTGGCCACAGACTTTGACAACCAGTCAATGGCCGACAAAGGCTCCTCTGCCAAAGCCGCAGCCGGTGCAACCCAAAATGCCACGAAACACAAAGCCTGCTTAATTGCTGACATTCAACTCCACCGGAAGGCTGACATCCGCGCGGGTCGGTGCAAGATCGCCAAGATAGGCAAAGCCAGTCAGAGCCAAAAAGCTAACAACGAGGATCAGAATTATCAGCTTCAGCAAACGTACCATTTTAACCTGCCAGTCTTATTTTAGTGTACGTTATTGGGGTCTTGGCGTCACTATCTAAAGTAGTTAGCAACGGGCCGCCACTGTACAACTGCCTAATTGCTTCGATTATATATGGCATTATCGGCAAGTTCACGCCATTCAGTACGGAAAGTCAAAGGATTGGCGGTTGCTCGCCGTATTGAATGGGCGTCGGCATCTCAGGGCTAAACGATGTTCAGTCGGGAAACAGTGTTTTGAGTGGGAAGTTGAGGAAGACCGTGGTTCTGGTCGGAATGATGGGGGCAGGTAAAACGGCCGTTGGAAACGCTGTTGCACGCACTCTGGGTGTGCCGTTTCTGGATTCCGACGATGAAATTGAACGTGCGGCGAATATGTCGGTCGCGGAGATTTTTCGGCGCGACGGAGAGCCCTTTTTCCGCGCGCGTGAGGCTGAGGTTCTGGCGAGATTGCTAGCTGGCCCACCCTGCATCCTTTCGACAGGCGGAGGTGCCTTTCTGGCCCCGGAGAATCGTGCCGCCATCTCAAGACGCGGCATTGCTGTGTGGCTCAAGGCGGATCTGGAGCTGTTGTGGCAGCGGGTACGGCATAAATCCACCCGCCCCTTGTTGCGCACCGCAGACCCGCGCGCCTCATTGGCTGCATTGTACGACATCCGTACGCCGATCTATGCATTGGCAGAACTTACGGTATTGTCCCATCAGGATTACTCTATTGAAGAGATGGCGGAAAAGGTCATCAGCGCCCTGAAAACAAGACCAGATATTTTGGAAACCTAATGCAGCCGAAAATCGACAATGTCCGCGTCAATCTTGCCGAGCGTAGTTACAACGTGCGGATCGGGCAGGGGTTGCTGGCGCGCAGCGGGGCTGAAATCGCCGGGTTGTTGCCGCGGCCCCGGGTGGCCGTCGTCACGGATGAAAATGTCGGCGGGATGCATATGGACGCGCTGCGTGACGGTCTGGGCGATGTTCAGGCCGTTACTTTGACCCTTCCGGCTGGTGAGGCGACAAAAGCCTGGCCGGAATTTGCACGCACAGTGGATTGGTTGTTGGCCGAAAAGATTGAACGCAAGGATGTCGTTATCGCCCTGGGTGGGGGGGTTATTGGCGATCTTGTCGGCTTTGCCGCCGCAGTGCTTCGCCGGGGTGTACGGTTTGTTCAGATACCAACCTCGCTTCTGGCGCAGGTGGACAGTTCAGTTGGCGGAAAAACCGGAATCAACTCGAAACACGGCAAGAACCTGATCGGCGCCTTCCACCAGCCATCGCTGGTTTTGGCTGACATCGACCTTTTGTCGACCTTGCCCGCACGGGATTTTCTTTCCGGCTACGGGGAGGTTGTCAAATATGGTCTCCTGGGGGATGCGGCGTTTTTTGATTGGCTCGAAAAGAACGGGCCCGCAATGGCTGCGGGGGATGCGGCCGCACGTCAATATGCGGTGCGACGGTCCGTCGAAATGAAGGCCCGTATCGTAGAACGGGACGAAACCGAAGAGGGCGACCGCGCGTTGCTCAATCTTGGGCACACCTTTTGCCATGCGTTGGAAGCCGCGACCGGCTATTCGGGGCGGCTGCTGCACGGCGAAGGCGTGGCGATCGGTTGCGCTCTGGCGTTCGAACTCAGCCAGAGACTCGGGCTTTGCGCGCAAGAGGCCCCGAGCCGCATCAGGGCGCATCTGCGCGACATGGGCATGAAAACCGATCTGGGTGATATTCCAGGCGACTTGCCGGATGCCGACGGCTTACTGAACCTGATGGGGCAGGACAAAAAGGTTCTGGATGGCAAGCTGCGGTTCATCCTCGCCCATTCCATCGGTTCCGCCTTTGTGGCCAGCAATGTCGACACAGCAATTGTCCGTCAGGTGCTAAGTGACGCACTGGCACAGCGCTAAGCTGTCTTTGGATGTGCCAATTGATCTAGGTGCTGCATCGTTACCGCAGGTTCTAGAACGGAATTTCGTCATCAATATCCGAACGCGATGAACCTGAGGAGGAAGCAGGAGAACTGCTGCCGGAATCCCTGTCGTCATAGCCCCCGCCATAACCACCGCCGCCGCTGTCATTTCGGCTGTCCAGCAATGTCAGTTCACCGCGGTAAGGGCGCAATACCACTTCGGTCGAATAACGGTCTGCGCCGGACTGGTCCTGCCATTTGCGCGTTTCCAGCTGACCTTCGATGTAAACCTTGGAGCCTTTCTTGAGGTATTGCTCGGCGATCTTTGCCAGAGGCTCGGAGAATATCGCCACCGAATGCCATTCGGTTCGTTCCTTGCGCTCTCCGCTTTGTTTGTCGCGCCAGGTTTCAGAGGTGGCAATACGCAGGTTGCACACCTTGCCGCCGTTGGGGAATGACCGCACCTCCGGGTCACGTCCCAGATTTCCCACCAAAATGACTTTGTTTACCGATCCAGCCATGCCAAACCCTCCCCGATTCCGTTCGGTCTCTTAGACCATTGGTTCCCGACTAACAAAAGCATCTTGGTTAAGAAACTGCTAAATCGCCCAAAAGCCATCCGCTTGCGGGTTCCCGCTGCGGTGGGATTGTCATGACATTCTTGACAGACCAGCCATCTGCGAAGAAATTGGCGGGGCTGGTCTGATGGGATTTTTCATTATAGTTCTGACCGGGTGAATTGGGTGGGGTTCTGATGCACCGGTTTTGTTTGGTGTGCATAGCATCGGTTATAGGGCTTTCTGCACCGTCGGCTGCAGTATCCGAAGGTTTGGTTTTTGCGCCTGCCTCTGCGGGGACTTCGCGTCTGGCACAGTTTCGCAAGCAGGCCAGTATTCTCGATACGCGTGCGGCCAGTCAGTATTCGTCTTCCTCAAGGCTTACACCGGGCGGTAAAGAAACGCAGGTTGGGCTGGTCATTCCGAATTATTCCGGTCGCTACCGCGGAGTTTATCTGGAGGCGGCGAAGGCTGCGGCAGGGCGCCATGGGATACCAGAGGATCTTTTCCTCAGGCTGGTTCAGCGCGAATCCGGTTGGAACCCGAATGCGGTTTCCCATAAAGGGGCGACAGGGCTTGCACAACTGATGCCGGGAACCGCGTCGCATTTGGGCGTTAACCCCAACGATCCACATCAGAACCTTGACGGCGGCGCGCGTTATCTTCGCATGATGTATGACCGTTTCGGAAACTGGAAACTGGCCCTGGCAGCCTATAATGCTGGGCCGGAGGCGGTTGAGAAATACGGCGGCGTACCGCCTTACTCCG
>JAOUMG010000198.1 GCA_029881635.1 Paracoccaceae bacterium
AGAAGCGTATCCCGCGACAATTCCCGCGCCACAACCAGCTTCTGCTGGTTGCCGCCCGAAAGGTGCCCGGCGGCGGAATAGACCGACGGCGTGCGCACATCGAAATCCAAGACGGCTTCGGCCGCCTTCCCGGCGACATGGTCCCACATTACCGACGGGCCCCGGCTGAACCGGTCGTCATAGTAGGTGTCGAGCACCATGTTCTCGGCCACAGTGAATTTTGGGATCAGACCGCTTTTCTGTCGGTCTTCGGGGATATGGGCGATGCCCGCCCGGTGGCGCGCACGGACCGAGGCATGGGTGATGTCGTTGCCATCGAATGCAACGCTACCACCGGCCACCCGGCGCAGGCCGGTCAGGGCCTCAATCAATGCCGACTGGCCGTTGCCCTGCACACCCGCAATGCCGACAATCTCGCCGCTGTGCACCGTTAGGTTCAGGTGATCGACAGCGACCGCATCGTCGTCGCGCAGGACGGTGAGGTCGCGCACCTCAAGCAGCGCACGGCCGGGATTGAAGGGCGCCTTGGTCACGTCGAAGCTGACCGGTCGACCAACCATCATCTCGGCCAGCGATTGCCGGGTCAGGTCGGCGGGCACACCCTCACCAGCGATGCGCCCGCCCCTAATCACCGCGATCCGGTCGGAAATGTCGAGGATTTCGTTCAGCTTGTGGGTGATAAAGACCAGCGCCTTTCCGGCATCGCGCAGCGCACGAATGACCTCGAAGAAATCCTCGACCTCCTGCGGGGTCAGGACCGCCGTCGGCTCATCCAGGATCAGGACATCGGCGGCGCGGAAGAGGACCTTGATGATCTCCACCCGCTGCTGAACGCCAACTGGCAGGGTTTCGACCAGAGCGTCGGGGTCGACCTCCAGCCCGTATTTCCGGCTGATTGCGGTGACTTCGGCGCTGGCCTTCGCCCGGTCAAGCCGGTCAAGACGCCCGACCGGCTCAACCCCCAGCACGACGTTCTCGGCGACGGTAAAGACCGGCACCAGCATGAAATGCTGATGGACCATGCCGATTCCGGCGCGGATCGCATCGGCCGGGCTGGCGAACGCGACCGGTTTGCCATTGATGAGTATTTCACCTTCGTTCGGGCGGTAAAGGCCGCAAAGCACGTTCATCAGCGTCGATTTGCCCGCGCCATTTTCGCCGAGAAGCCCCAGTACCTCGCCTGCGCGGACCCGGAGGTTCACACCCTCGTTGGCGACAACCTCGCCGAAGCGTTTGGTAATGCCGCGAAGCTCGATGTCCATCGCCTGTCCCCCGGCCCGTCAGGGGCTGACATCGATGCTGCCGTCGATGATGCCCTGCCGGATTGCAATCAATTCGGCCTTCAGCGCATCGAGAACGTCGTCCTCCATGTCATGGAACGGGGCGAGGTCGACACCGCCATTGGCCAGCGTGCCAGTCAGGATGCCACCCTCGAATGTGCCGTCCATCACCGCCTTGATCACCTGAAGCACGGTCGCATCCATGCGCTTGGTGATCGAGGTCAGGTAGACATGTTTCTTCGCAGGATCGGTGAAATAGAGGTCCGCATCGACGCCGATGATCTTCAGCTTGTCGGTGCCAAGTTCATCGGCCAGCGCGGCCGAGCCGAGCCCGACAGGCCCCGCGACAGGCAGCACGATATCGGCGCCTTCGTCATAGAGGTTCTGGGCAAAGGCGCGACCGTCGTCGAGGGAGTCGAAGTTGTTGGTGAACAGACCTTCGCGCGTGGTCGGGTCCCAGCCGAGAACGGTGACAGCGGTGCCCTTCTGGCTGTTGTAGTAACTGACGCCGTGATGAAAACCGTCCATGAAGATCGTGACCGGCGGGATGTTGATGCCGCCGAAAACGCCGAGGGTCCCAGTTTGCGTCATCCCGGCTGCAAGATAGCCTGCCAGGAACGCAGCCTCATCCGTCGCATAGACCTGACCCAGCACGTTTGGCAGGGCCGGATCATAGGCAAAATCGACGATGGAGAATTTCTGGTCGGGGTTCTGTTCGGCCGCGGTCTTGGTCGCGTCGCCGAGCAGGAAGCCCACGGTAACGATCACGTCACAGGCGCCGCCGAGCAGCGAGTTGATGTTGGCCTCATAATCCGTTTCGGCCTGGGATTCGAGGAACCGGCCCGAAATACCCAGTTCAGCTTCGGCATCTTCGACGCCCTTCCAGGCCGTCTGGTTGAAGCTGTTGTCGTCGATGCCGCCGGTATCGGTGACCTGACAGGCGGTAAAAGCCGCTGCCGCCATGGCGGAAACGGCAAGTAGGGCGGCGGCAGTTGCGGGCAATCGTAGGAATGGTGCGAAGGTCTTCATGGCGATCTCCTTCCAAAGCGATGCCGAACCGGCATCCGGGTTTTCGCGTTACTGCCACCCTAATCTGTCGCCATGGTCCTGTGCATTGACGGCGATCAGTCGGTCGTCATGCCAGGGCTGCGCAACGCCGCCACACGGACCATCGCCGCAAGGATTGCGTGTGACAGCGATGGGCCGCGCCCGATCCCAATCAGAAGGTCGTCGTCCAAGGTATCCGACCGGCGCAGCGTGCAGGTCCAGTGCCCGTCGGCGTCGTTGGTGCGGCCCTTCAGGCTGATAGACCAATTGGGAAGTGCAAGGTCGACAAGGTGGATCGCTTCGTCGCTGGACTGAATCACAGGCATCCGGTCGGCGGGCCATCTGTCCTTGGCCGGGATAAATGGCCGGATAACGTCAAGAACGGCTGTGGCGGTCTCGGGACTAAGCGCGGCCGAGCTTTCCAGCGCGGTGGCCAACGGTTCGATGTCTGCTCTTGTCATCTTTCCCTCCGGGTCTTGAGTAAAGACTAGCCAACCAGAACCGGAAGCGATTGAGCGGGATCAATCACATTGGGTTTTGCGGTGGAATACTCGTCCAGCGGAAGACGAGGAATATATGCTCCGCCGATCGAACAGGCATCGCTGCCCGATCGTGCTGAGTGTTGCGGAAGGAGCAGGGAAATGACCCGGCATTTCGGCCATACCGGTCTGCAGATTTTTGCTCTTGCCGCCGCGCGCGATTTTGCCGGGCGCATCGCTGCGCGGATTGGCACCGGGCTGGCCCCGCACGAGGAAAGGGAATTCGAGGATGGCGAACACAAGGCCCGCCCCCTGGTCAGTGTGAGGGGGCAGAACGTCTATGTGATCCAGTGTCTGGATGGCGGAGGCGTGAAACAGGTCAATGACCGGATCGTGCGGCTTCTCTTCTTTCTCGCCACGCTGAAGGATGTGGGGGCAGCGCGGGTGACGGCGGTGGTCCCCTATCTCGCCTATTCGCGCAAGGAGCGGCAGACCAAGTCCCGCGATCCGGTCGCCACCCGCACGCTCGCCCGGTTGATCGAGGCTGCCGGTGCCGATGCGGTGGTGACCCTTGACGTTCACAACCTCGCCGCCTTCCAAAACGCGTTCCGCTGCCGCGCCTGGCATCTCGATACCGCTTATCTTTTCGCCGATCATCTGGCCGGTGTCCTCGGGGCGGGGCCTGTCGCCGTGGTGTCCCCCGACGCAGGCGGGGTCAAGCGCGCCCAGCTTTTCCGCGAAATGCTTGCGACAAGACTGGGGCGTGACGTGGGATTGGCATTCATGGAAAAACGCCGGAGTGGCGGCGAAGTCGGCGGCAGCCTCCTTGTCGGCGAGGTCGGAGGCAGGACGGCGGTGATGATCGACGACATGATCGCTTCGGGTGGAACCATGGTGCGTGCGGCCCGCGCATTGAAAGAGCAGGGTGCTGAGAAGGTTTTTGCAGTGGCGGCACATGGCCTTTTCACGGCGGGCGCGGACAAGGCGCGTGCTGATCCCGTCATTGACCGCTGGATCGTGACCGATACCGTGACGCCGCGCGCCGATGTTCCGGGTCTTGCTGCGGGATCCGTGGAGATCGTGAGCGCCGCCCCGCTTTTCGCCGAAGCCATTCGCCGTTTGCATGAAAACGGCTCGCTCACCGAACTTTTGCATTTTCCAGGATAGCGGCCGCCCGTTCAGCCTCGATCAGATACCGGTCCGCCTGCGGGCCCCACTTGCCGGGTGTTCGGGGCGACGGATCAAGAAGGTGCGCCAGTGCCTGCCGCGCCCGCAGCGTCGCGCGAAAGGCGGTGTAAAAGGCCAAGAGTCGTGCGCCCGGATTGTCGCCCAGGGCTGCAGCCGCGCGGGTCAGCAGTGCCGGGCCGATCCAGTCGGCACCAAGTACCGCGCATTCCATTGCAAGCGTGGCGTATTCCTCGAACGGGTCCAGCGCGCGGAATGCCGGGGCTGCCTCCAGGCTGTCGATGATCAGGACAGGCGGGCCAAGCCAGACATGTTCGGGTCTGAGATCGCCGTGTCCATCCACCACCTTGCCTTTGGCGAGGCGCTCCGGGATTACCTCCGATGCGCGGTTCAGCAGGGTCTCCAGCAGATCGCAGAGCCGACCGAACCGGCGGGCGGTTTCGGCGAAAACCGGGTTGGGAAGAAGCGAACGGATACCGATCAGTTCATCGCGGTAGCGGTCAATGTAAGTCTGCCTGTCGACCGTGGCCACGGCGCGCTCCGCATGGAACCGTGTCAACAGATCGGTAAGGACCACGATTTCTTCGCGTCGCGGCTTGCCTGTGGCGATGACCTGGTCGAGGAACCTGTCCGCGGGCAGCCTTCGCAACCGCACCAACCATTCGACGGTCCTGCCCGGCCCGTCTAGGATAAGCGGGCCGCCCTTAGACCGGGCCAGCCGCGTCAGCCCGAGGTAGACATCCGGTGCCAGACGGCGGTTCAGGCGCACCTCTTCCCGACAGGCATGGTGGCGGCTGGCAAGGGTACGGAAGTCGAAGATGCGCCGCCGGATCGGCTTTTTCATCTTGTAGACATGGTGCCGGGTGAGGAAGACCCAGGCCATCGAGGTTTCACGCAATTCCTCCACAACCTCGCCACGCGTCTGCAAGCCCAGTGTAACCGCCGCCAGCTTGTTGTCGACGGACCCCCCGTTACCAGAGTGATCGCAGAATCGTTCCATCGCATAAGAATTGGCGCGCGTCGGCCCGTCCGCATTGACGCTTGTCAGTGAGGATGAATGCGGCATCGGGAAAATGGGGGCAAATCAGGAGGCTGGGTCATGCGTTACCGCGATCGTAAGGAAGCAGGAGAGAGGCTGGCACGGGAAC
>JAOUMG010000199.1 GCA_029881635.1 Paracoccaceae bacterium
CATCATCATATCCGGGCACGGCAATATCGAAATCGCCGTGGCTGCGATAAAACAAGGCGCATACGACTTTATCGAAAAGCCATTCAACATCGACCAGCTCACGGTTGTTATCGCGCGTGCGATGGAGACGTCTCGCCTGCGGCAGGAGAATGCAAGCCTGCGCCGTCGGGATGTGACGTCGTCAGAAATGATCGGAAACTCCCCCGCTTTTCGCGCGCTTAAGGGACAACTGGACAAAGTTACCAAATCGAACGGGCGGGTAATGCTGACCGGCCATCCCGGGGCGGGCAAAGAAGTGGCTGCGCGTTATATTCACACCAATTCCAACCGCGCGAACGGGCCCTTCATTACGGTGTCTTCCGCCTCGGTCGAGCCGGAACGGATGGAAGAGGTTTTGTTCGGTCGCGAAACGCCAGAGCGTGGTGTTGAAAAAGGTCTGTTGGAACAGGCCCATGGCGGTGTCGTCTATTTTGACGAAGTCGGTGACATGCCCCTTGGCACCCAGTCAAAGATACTACGGGTTCTGACCGAGCAGCAATTCGCCCGTGTGGGCGGTACTGATAAGGTTCGGGTGGACCTGCGGGTCATTTCCTCGACAACCCGCGACCTACCGGCAGAGATCTCGGCAGGTCACTTTCGTCAGGAACTATACGATCGGCTGAATGTGGTGCCCATCTCGGTGCCGTCACTGGAAGAACGGCGCGAAGACATCCCCGAATTGTCGCGCTATTTCATCGAAGAGTTCAACAAAACCCAAGGGCTGCCCCTGCGTACAATCTCGGAAGAGGCCGAAGCATTGATGCAGACGATGTCCTGGCCCGGCAACATCCGACAGTTGCGCAACATCATTGAACGGGTGCTTATCCTTGGCGAACAAAGCGGGGTGATCGAGGCCCGCGAAATGCCGGGCCAGAGTGATGGTTCCGGTGATGAAGGCCGCATCACCCTGTCTGGCGGGCTGGCGACGCTTCCGCTTCGCGAGGCGCGCGAATTGTTTGAGCGGGAGTATCTGCTGACCCAGATCAACAGGTTCGGGGGCAATATCAGCCGCACAGCGACATTCGTCGGCATGGAACGATCCGCACTGCACCGGAAACTTAAATCATTGGGTGTGGTGACAACATCCAAATCCGGCACCAGAATTGCCCATCTGGAGGAAGAGGACGCCTGAAGCAGAATCGGCGCATCGGGTTCACCCATTACAAATGCTTTTCCGGATGGATCGTCATGGCGATCTGGTGATAGACGGCGTCAGCAACCAGCCTAGGGGTCAGCGTTGACCAGATAGTCGGGCAGGCCTATCAAGACGACAGCCAGGACGGGAGAGTACGACATGAAGGTGATCATCTGCGGTGCGGGCCAGGTTGGCTGGCAGATCGCACGTCATCTCTCTGGTGAAAAAAATGATGTGACGGTTGTCGATAACAACGCTGAACTCGTCCGCCGGGCAACCGAAGCGCTGGATGTTCAGGGTATCGCGGGGTTTGCCTCTTATCCGGATGTTCTGGAACGGGCTGGCGCACGTGACGCCGACATGATCATTGCGGCCACCCATTCCGACGAAGTCAACATGGTGACCTGTCAGGTCGCCCATTCGGTGTTCGGCATCACGCGCAAGATTGCCCGCTTGCGCGCACAGTCCTATCTGGACGCGATCTATTCCGACCTCTACCGCCGCGATCATTTGCCGATTGACGTCGTCATCAGCCCCGAAAAGGAAGTGGCGGAAGCCGCCCTTCAACGTCTGGCTGCACCCTCGACCTTTGACACTGAAAGCTTCATGGGGGGGCGCGTTCAGTTGCTGGGGGTCGCACTGGATGAAGAATGCCCGGTTCTCAACACGCCGCTGCGCCAGTTGACCGACTTGTTTTCCACCTTGCGTGCCATTGTGGTCGGGGTGCGCCGGGAAGGCCGGCTTTTTGCACCGGAACCGGGCGATCAGCTATTTGCAAACGATCAGATCTACGTCTTTTCCCACGTCGAAGATGTGAACAGGACACTGGACATATTCGGCAAGGCCACGAAGAAACAGGAACGCGTGGTGATTATCGGTGGCGGCAATGTCGGGCTGGCAGTTGCCATGGCGCTCGAAAACCGTACGGACCGCATTCGGGCCAAGATGATTGAGCGAAGCAGACCCCAGGCCGAACGCGCGGCGGACATATTGCAGCGAACCATCGTGCTGAATGGTGACGGCATGAATATGGAGCTGCTGAACGAAGCCAATATCGACCGGGCGGATGCGGTGTTGGCCGTGACGGATGACGACAAAACCAATATTCTGGCCGCCGTTCGCGCCAAACAGGCCGGGTGCCCGATGGCGATTGCGCTGATCAATGATCCGACCCTGGTGCCGCTGATGGGCGCTTTGGACATTGATGCCTATATCAACCCGCGCGCAACAACCGTCTCATCGATTTTGCGGCATATCCGGCATGGCCGTGTGCGGGCAATCTATTCCATCGGAGATGCCGAGGCTGAAGTCATCGAAGCACAGGTCTTGTCGACCTCTCCGATCGCAGGGCGCCAGGTCCGTGACATCGAGTTTCCGGAAGGGGTACTGATGGGGGCGGTAATGAAGGGTGATAAGATAGTGAAGCCGACTGGCGACACCAAGATCGAGGAAGACGATGTGATCGTCCTCTTTTGCATGGCAGGCGATGTGCCCGAGGTCGAGAGGCTGTTGCAGGTCTCGATTGATTTCTTCTAGGCGATGATACGCCGTATTCTTGACCTGCCGTTCATCGTGATCCTGATGGGGATCGGCTCGGTTGCAATGTATGTGCCCGCGGGTCATGCCGCCGCTGTCCGGAATTATCCTGTCGGCCGAGCGTTCTTTTACGCCGGAACCTTGTTGCTGATCCTCACGGCGTTGATTGGAATTGCCGCAGCGGCAAATCGTCCGGGCAACATCGCGCGAAATCACCTGCTGACCTTGGTCGCGGCCTTTGTTCTGCTTCCGGGAATGCTGGCGATACCATTTGCCGAAGCGGTACCTGACACGACGTTTTTCAATGCGTGGTGGGAAATGGTAGCCTCGTTCACGACAACAGGTGCCACGCTTTTTGAACCCGCCAGATTGCCCGGATCGGTGCATTTATGGCGTGCGCTGGTAGGTTGGCTGGGTGGACTGTTCGTATTGGTAACGGCAGTGGCCGTGCTTGCACCGATGAACCTTGGCGGCTTTGAAGTACTGACCGGAACATCAGCCGGGCAGGGCGCTGTTTCCGGCGGTCAGAATACGCGCAGCATTGACACTTCTGAACGTTTGGTCCGGTACACGGCCTCCCTGCTGCCGATTTATGGCGGGCTGACACTGACCTTGTGGATTGCACTGATTCTGACGGGCGATTCCGCGCTGGTGGCGGCCTGCCATGCCATGTCGACCATGTCGACTTCGGGAATTTCCCCGATCGGAGGAGTGCAAACTTCGGGTTCAGGGCGTTGGGGTGAAGCGGTAATCTTTCTGTTTCTGATATTCGCGCTTTCACGACGTATGATGCCGTCGCGCCGCCCATCCGCAGATGGGGCCCACAAGACCGACCCTGAAATCCGTATGGCGATACTTGTGGTCACGATCGTTCCGGCGCTGTTGTTTTTGCGCCATTGGATCGGCGCATTGGAAGTGGAAGAGGTTCAGGATGTGACCGCCGCGTTCCACGCGCTCTGGGGATCGGTCTTTACGGTCATGTCATTCCTGACAACGACCGGGTTCGAATCCTCAGACTGGGCAGCAACGCGTCACTGGTCTGGATTGGCCACGCCAGGCCTAGCTCTGGTTGGGCTCGCCGTGATTGGCGGCGGCGTGGCGACCACGGCGGGCGGCGTTAAATTGTTGCGTGTTTACGCACTTTTCCGCCATGGTGAACGCGAAATCGAGAAACTCGTTCACCCCAACTCAATTGGTGGGGCAGGCGTTCAGGCCCGGCGATTGCGTCGGCAAGGGGCGCAGATGGCATGGATATTTTTCATGCTCTTTGCTCTTTCAATTGCGGTGACGATGCTGGGCCTGTCTTTGACAGGTCTCGATTTTGAAGGATCCACTATTTTTGCGGTTGCGGCGCTGTCCACAACCGGCCCTTTGACATCGGTTGCGGCAGAAACGCCACTAAGCTGGGCAAGTCTGGAAATTGGCGCCCGTTCCATACTTGCCTTCGCGATGGTCGTCGGACGCTTGGAAACCCTGGCCTTCATTGCCCTTTTGAACCCTGAATTCTGGCGCAACTGAAGATGCCAACCCATTGGGTCCGTTTCGGACCTTTTTTGGGGCTGGAAACTCTCTCGTTCTTCGGCATACCTTGTGACAGCTTCCGGTGCAGCGCCGAGGGGTGGGAAACAGCGCAAACCAAGAACAAGGCAATAAAAAATGGCTGCCGACAAACAAAATTTACAAGATGCTTTTCTGAACCATGTCCGCAAGGCCAAGGTTCCGGTAACAATATTTCTGATCAACGGCGTGAAGTTACAGGGTGTTATCACCTGGTTTGATAATTTCTGTGTGCTTCTGCGCCGGGATGGACAATCCCAGTTGGTCTATAAACACGCGATTTCAACGATCATGCCGGGCCAGCCTATCTCGCTTTACGAGGGCGAAGACTGATCGACTCTCACATCGTCAAGGATCGGCCCACGCGGGCTTATGTTCTGCATCCGGAAATGAAATCAGGCCGGGCGCGACGCCTGCCTGAAAACGGGTTGCAGGAAGCTGTGTCGCTTGCATTGGCATTACCCAATCTGGAAGTTGTCGGTTCGGAAGTGGTCAGGGTGGTAAAGGCCCGGGCTGGCAGTCTTTTCGGATCAGGCAAGATTGAAGAGCTGCGGGCGCGCTTTGCGGAACTTGAGATTGACCTGGTTCTGGTCGACGGGCCGGTAAGCCCGATCCAGCAGCGCAATCTTGAGCGCGACTGGAAGGTCAAACTGCTGGACCGCACCGGTCTTATCCTGGAAATCTTTGCGGACCGCGCCCGTACCCGCGAAGGTGTGTTACAGGTGGAACTTGCGGCACTTTCCTATCAGCGCACCCGTCTTGTCAGGGCTTGGACCCACCTGGAACGCCAACGCGGTGGCCTTGGATTCGTTGGGGGGCCGGGCGAAACACAGATTGAATCAGACCGCCGCGCCATC
>JAOUMG010000200.1 GCA_029881635.1 Paracoccaceae bacterium
GTGTGGCCGTACGGAAATTGGTGCTGCGTGCAGCATAGTAGCCTTTTGCCTTCTTGATCACCTTGCGGTGACGGGCATGGGTGACAACCCCGGATTTTACACGTGACATATGACTGGCTCCTCAGCGATCGTAGGGCATGTATTTCTTGACGATTTTCGTGTCTGCGGGCGACAGGATCATGGTCCCGGTCACATCGCGGATGAATTTCGTCGAGCGTTTGATCATGCCGTGGCGCTTGCCGGCAGGACCGGCCTTGACCTTGCCTGAGGCTGTCATCGAAAACCGCTTTTTCGCGGCTGCCTTGGTCTTCATCTTGGGCATTTCCATCTCCTTTGAAAGGTAGTGAACGCGCGACTCGGCAATGCCACTTGGCCGGACGCGCGGGTATTGAGAGGCGCCCTATAGCCGGGCACGGGTAGTTTGGCAAGAGGTGGGGTTGCCCGCGTAGTCGTTTGGCCGCAAGTCCAGGCATCTGTATCTCAATCGGTTTGGGTCAGTACCACCCAATCCCCGGTTCAGCCATCTACCCGCTCTGAAAAGGCCGCGTCATCCCCAATCCAGCACGACCTTGCCGCTTTGGCCGGATTTCATTGCGGCAAAACCTGCTTCGAAATCATCAACGCCAAAACGGTGGGTAATGACCCGTTTGACGTCCAGCCCGTTTTGCAGCATCGCGATCATCTTGTACCATGTTTCAAAAATCTCGCGCCCGTAGACACCCTTGATAGTGATGGCCTTGAACACGATGCGGCTCCAGTCGACCGGCGATTTGCCGGGCGGAATTCCCAGCATGGCAATGCGTCCGCCCATCACCATCGCCTCGACCATCTGATCCAGGGCTGCCTGATTGCCGGACATTTCCATCCCGACATCAAATCCCTGTTTCATCTTTAACCGGGCAATGACGTCGTTGAGATCTTCATTGGCGACATTCACCGGAACCACATCGGCAACCTCGGCCGCGAGAGCAAGGCGGGCAGGATTGACGTCGGTGATGACCACGTGCCTTGCGCCAACGTGACGGGCAATTGCCCCCGCCATGATGCCGATCGGCCCGGCACCGGTGATCAGGACATCTTCGCCTACCATGTCAAAGCTGAGCGCGGTGTGAACGGCATTGCCCAATGGATCAAGAATTGCGCCAATCTCGTCGTCAATTTCGTCTGGCAACGGGACCACGTTGAATGCAGGCAGGCGCAGATATTCGGCAAATGCGCCTTGTTCATTGACGCCGATACCGCGCGTGGCGGGATCCAGATGGAATTTACCCGCACGCGATTGGCGGCTTTGCTTGCCAATCAGATGGCCTTCGCCCGAACAACGCTGGCCAATGCTCAGACCTTCGACATTGCGGCCCAGTTCGACGATTTCACCGGCAAATTCATGGCCGGTAACCAACGGAACCGGCACCGTTTTTGCCGCCCATTCGTCCCAGTTCCAGATATGGATGTCCGTGCCGCAAATGCCTGTCTTGCGAATACGGATCAATACATCGTCCGGCCCGATTTCAGGTACCGGCCGGCGTTCCATCCAAAGACCCGGCTCTGCCTTGGATTTTACCAGCGCTTTCATCTCATTTGACATCAGATTGCCCCTACTGCCTTGCCAGCGCCTCGAAAGGCGTCGAGCGCAAAATCCAGATCGTTCCGTGTCAGACGGGCGTTCATCTGCGTACGGATTCGCGCCTGTCCTTTCGGGACCACAGGAAAAAAGAAACCGGCAACATAAACGCCGCGCTCAAACAGTTCGGCGGCCAGTTTCTGCGACAGCGTTGCATCGCCCAGCATCACCGGCACAATCGGATGGTCACCCGGCAGCAGCCGGAAACCGGCATCGGCAAGGCCAGAACGCCAGTAAGCCGTGTTGGCAAAAAGCTGTGCGCGAAGGTCATCAGCGGCCTCTACCAGATCAATGGCGGCCAGTCCGGCTGCAACCACCGCCGGGGGCAGTGCATTGGAAAAAAGATAGGGCCGCGCCCGTTGCCGAAGCAGATCGATCACCGCCTGCGGCCCGGCAATATAGCCACCCAACGCGCCGCCAAGGGCCTTGCCGAGTGTGCCGGTCATGATATCAACTTTGTCCGCCACACCGGCATGATGGGGTGTACCCCTGCCTTCCGGCCCCATGAAACCGGTGGCGTGACAGTCGTCAACCATGACCAATGCGCCGTATTTTTCGGCCAGCGCCGTGATCTCGCCCAGCTTGGCCAGATACCCGTCCATCGAAAACACGCCGTCGGTCGCGATCATGATGAACCGCGCGCCGGCGTCACGAGCCTCGGCCAGCCTCGCCTCCAGTTCGGTCATGTCGGAATTGGCATAGCGGTACCGCATCGCCTTGCAAAGACGGATGCCATCGATGATCGACGCGTGGTTCAACGCATCTGAAATGATGGCGTCTTCAGAGCCCAGCAAAGGCTCGAACAAACCACCATTTGCATCAAAACAGGCTGCAAAAAGAATTGCATCATCCTTACCCAGAAACTGCGCCAGTCGCGATTCAAGTGCGCGGTGCAGATCTTGCGTCCCACAGATGAAGCGAACCGATGCCATGCCATATCCATGGTCATCCATCGCTTGCTTTGCCGCCGCAATCAGCGCCGGGTGATCCGCAAGCCCCAGATAATTATTGGCGCAAAGATTGACGATGCCGTCGCGCTGCCCTGCCCCGGTAGCAACCGAAATCCGACCACCCTGAGCCGAGGTGATCTGCCGTTCACGCTTCAGCAGGCCTTCGGAATCGATCTGCGCAAGGGTCACGTCCAATTGGTGCAGAAAATCTGCCTTATCAGGCATTTCTAGTTCCTCCGGGTCGGCGAGATTTCCGACTGTCTTTCGTTGACACAGTTCGCTTTCTGTCGGTCACAAAGCAATATCGGGCGACAGTTCGGTCCTACATCGCTTCAAAGTGATCTTCCTGCCCGCAAAGGTCAACGGGGCAGATATTCGGTACGGTCCGGATCGGCAGCCTCGGCCAGCAACCAGTCACGAAAGGCCTGCAACGGCGGATACCAGGCCCCAACACTAGGCCAGACGAGGTAATAGCTTCCGTCGCCTTGCACCGGTTCACCCCACGCGACCACCAGCCGGCCATCGGCCAGTTCCTGCTTGGCGAGGAATTCCGGCAACAACGCCACGCCCAATCCGTGGATCGTCGCCTGAATCATCGGTGCGAACTGATCGAAAAGCATCCCCTGCGGCACCGGCCCGGCCACACCGTGATGGCCAAACCAGGAAGCCCAGGCATTTGGTCGGGTTTCCAGCTGCAGCAGGGGCAAGCCAATCAGATCACCGGGTTCTGCCAGCGGGTGTTCGGCCAGATATCCTGGTGCGCAGGTTGCAATCAGCCGTTCATCAAACAGTTTCGCAGTGCCGGCACCCGCCCAGTTTTCTGCACCGAAGTGGATTGCGGCGTCAAAACCTTCCTCTTCGAAATCAAATGGCTTGACCCGTGTTCCCAGATTGATCGTGATGCCCGGATGTTCGGCCAGAAACCGTGGCAGGCGCGGCGCCAGCCAACGCGTGCCAAAGGTGGGCAGGATCGACAGCGACAAGGTTCCGCCGCCGGTATTCGACCTGACCCGCATCGACCCGCGCGAGATCATGTCCAGCGCCTTGACGATATCGCGGGCGTAAGCCAACGCATGATCGGTCGGCACCAGCCGCCGCCGGTCGCGCAAAAACAGGGTGACACCCAACTGGGCCTCGAGATTCTGGATCAGCCGGCTGACAGCACCCTGCGTCAGGTCAAGATCACGCGCGGCGGCCAGGGTCGAGCCGGTCCGGCAAACCGCCTCAAAGGCCGCGAGAAGACTGACAGAGGGTAACAGGCGTCTGGGCGTGGCCATATATTACCTATATGCATATACTGCGGCGGAAATAGCGTTATTATGCATCTTTATAAAGGCGTATAAAGCATATATTGCACAAATATCTGCCCGCCATCGCTTTACTTACTCTGACGCAGAGGAATCATCATGGCCATGCTGAAAGCCAAAGACGCTCCCGATCTTGCCCGTTTCAACTGGGAGGATGCCTTCCGCCTGGAAGATCAGCTGAGCGAAGAAGAGCGGATGCTGCGCGACGGCGCGCATGCCTATGCCCAGGAAAAATTGCAGCCCCGCGCAATTGCAGCCTATCGGGAAGAGAAAAGTGATCCGGCGATCTTCCGCGAAATGGGTGAAATGGGCCTGCTCGGTGTGACCATACCTGAAGAATACGGTGGGCTCGGGTCATCCTACGTCGCCTACGGGCTGATCGCGCGCGAAATCGAGCGGGTCGATAGCGGATACCGCTCGATGATGTCGGTGCAATCTTCGCTGGTCATGTATCCGATCTATGCCTACGGATCCGAAGAACAGCGTAAGAAATACCTGCCAAAGCTGGCCAGCGGCGAATGGATCGGCTGTTTTGGCCTGACCGAACCCGATGCGGGTTCTGATCCTGCAGGCATGAAGACAAAGGCCACCAAAACCGCGGGCGGTTATGTTCTGAACGGTTCCAAGATGTGGATATCGAACGCCCCTATCGCCGATGTATTCGTTGTCTGGGCAAAATCCGAGGCGCATGGCGGCAAGATCCGTGGCTTTGTGCTCGACAAGGGCGCCAAAGGGCTTTCAGCGCCCAAGATCGGTGGCAAGCTGTCGCTGCGTGCGTCGATCACCGGCGAGATCGTCATGAAAGATGTCGAAGTTGGCGAGGATGCGCTTTTGCCGAATGTGGAGGGGTTGAAGGGGCCGTTTGGCTGTCTCAACCGCGCCCGTTACGGCATTGCCTGGGGAGTGCTTGGCTCGGCCGAGTTCTGCTGGCATGCGGCCCGCAGCTACGGGCTTGACCGCAAGCAGTTCAACCGGCCCCTGGCGCAGACTCAGCTTTACCAAAAGAAACTGGCGGACATGATGACAGAAATTTCTCTGGGTCTACAGGCCTGTCTGACTGTCGGCCGATTGATGGATGAAGCCAAGGCCGCGCCCGAAATGATTTCGATCATCAAGCGCAACAACTGCGGCAAGGCGCTCGACATCGCGCGAATGGCGCGGGACATGCATGGTGGCAACGGCATTCAGGAAGATTTTCAGATCATGCGGCATTCCGCCAATCTGGAAACGGTAAATACCTA
>JAOUMG010000201.1 GCA_029881635.1 Paracoccaceae bacterium
GTAACAGCCAGCCCGACGCTCTTGTTCCCATCAGTGGCGCTGAGGTTGCCGATGGGGTCGCCGTGGGTCTTTTCATATCCAAGCGTCACAGCACCTGACCATTGGTCATTGAATTTACGCCCCACGCCAAGATTGTAAGTGATGATGTCATTGGGAAAGGATACAACCGCCTGCCCCAGGAAAGGCGGTACGACACGGAATTCAGTCCAGTCGACCCAGCGGATTGAACCGAACAACAGCGTGTTGGCCGCGATCCCGCTTTGGAATTCGAGGTTCACAGATTGCGGGATTTCCACATCCATGACACCGTTGAGCGCAATCGGGGCGAGACCGGTTTCGGTCGTGTCAAAGCTGTGGGTGATGGCGGAATTATAGGTTAGCGCCACACGGGCGGCTATTTCCGGTTTTTCCCAGGCGACGCCCATCACATAACCGAGCCGGTAGTCGCGGTCTGCAACGAGAAGATAGTTGGTGAATGCGGGCGACAGAGCGGGGGCAATGATGTTGAGCGTGCCTTCGACAGACTGCGCCCGCAAGCCACCATAAAGTGAAACATTGCTGGGCAGCTTGTAGCGCAACAGGCCGGTGACGGCGTAAGAGCTGACATCTGCGGTCGATCCGGCAAAGGCGTAGGGCGCGTTTGCCGCTGGATAACTGACATCGGCACCGATGGGTTGGTCGATGATCACGGCCATGTCGAGCTTGTCGCTAAGCGCTTGTTTATAACCAAACGCCGCCGAGGAATAGGTGCCAGCCATGTCGCCGCTGGGCAGACCCGCAAAAGGACCATTTCCGACGCCGGTCACGTCCGGTGACACGGCGCCAAGAGAAAATTCAGCGTAGGTACCGGTTTCAAACAGAATAGAGACGGATTGGGCGGAACGCTCCAGACCACCTGCAAAGGCGGAGGTTGCCCCAAAGGCGAATGCGCCGATTGTAACGGCTGATTTTTTCATTCTGATTCTCCGTCCCTGACCGCAGCATCTTGATAAATTAAACTTTAGACATGTATGGCGTCATGCGTCAATTTATGACGTTGGGTCCGGTTGTAGGGCAGCCGTTGCCGCTACTTTGCGTTGTCGGGATTCTGTGAGGATATTGAGCCAGTTGGCGCTGAAAATTATGGCCCCACCGACAAAGACCCAAAGGTCGAGATTTTCACCGTATAGAAGCATTCCGACAACACCGATCAGCGGGAGGCGCAGAAAATCTATCGGAGTGACGATCGAGGCGGGGGCAAGACTCAAGGCCGTGGTCAGGCAATAATGTGCACCAAGTCCCGCGATGCCAATGACAATGACCCATGGTAGATTGGCCAAACCCGGCAGTCGGATCACCCCATCGTACCCGGCACAAGCCAGTCCGAGGAAAAGCTGTATCACCGCCAACCAGAATAGAATGCATGTGATGCTGGCAACCCGTGTCAGGCGTTTGGTAAATATCGCGGTCCCCGCAAAGCCGAGTGCGCTTAGCAAGGCCGTGAGTATCCCCAAAGACAAACCGGTACCGCCAAAGGGCCGGGCGACGATGAGTATGCCTGCAAAACCCAGCCCGATGGCAAGGGCGCGCATAGGCGTCATCCTTTCGCCCAAGAACAGCGGCGCTGCGAGGGCGACCATGATGGGATAGGAAAACTCCAGCGCGAAAAGCTGCGCCAGCGGGATCAGCGACAAAGCAAAGAGCCACAGGTTCTGACCGGCGAAATGCGCCAGATTGCGCAAGGCATGCAGGCCGAAATGCCGGGTCGATATCTGGCCGAGGGTGCCGACAAATCCCGATACGGAGAGCACAATCAAAAGCCCGATTGCCGAACGGTAAAGCATGATCTCGAATGTATCCAGATCATGGCCGATTTCCCGGCCTGCAACGGCCATCGACGAAAACCCGATGATGGCGCCGCTCATCCAGAGGGCGGCTGCAAGGGGGCGGTGGGTTTGCGGCATCCAGGGTCCTGTCACGGCCGGACTGACCGCGTGGCCCTCATGCCGTCCGGTGTGGGCCTTGTCCAGACTCAGCGTTTGACCGGGCGGGCGTGAAAGACAAAGCCGATGAGGTTGAGCAGCACCTGAGCGGCCAGAATGGAGGTGGAACCTGTCGGATCATAATCCGGTGCCACCTCGACCAGGTCGATACCGGCGATTTCATGATTGCGGGCCGCGCCTTGCAGGATTTCTAGAACTTCGTAGTACAGAAACCCGCCATGGCTGGGGGTGCCGGTGCCGGGGGCGATTGAGGGGCAAAAACCGTCAATGTCGATTGTGATATAAAGCCGGACGCCCATGGGAATGCGCGCCAGAACGCCATCGACCCCCAGTTTCCGTATCTGGCGAACCGACAGGATGTCTGCACCCATTGCGCGGGCAGCCTCATACCCCTCTTTGGCGGTGGACGAGACATTGCGGATGCCAAGCTGGGTCAGCCCGGTCACATGGCTTTGCTCCGCCGCCCGCCGCATCGGGTTGCCATGCCCATGCCGAACGCCATGGCGTTCATCGACAAAATCAAGATGGGCGTCGATCTGCAGGATATGGATCGGGGCCTGATCATTGAAGGCGCGCACACAAGGAATGTTGACGGAATGGTCCCCCCCGATCACCACGGGCAAGGCACCCGCCTTGAGAATGGCGCGCACGCCGGATTCGATATTGGCATGGCTTTTTTCCGTGTCCGTATGAACGATGTCGGCATCGCCGATATCGACCATGCGCACCTCCGGGCCGAGGTAGGTGGCATCATCCTCATGGTCATAAGCCCCCGCATGGCCGAAGGAAAAGAGCGTCGATGCCTCGCGCACGCCGCGCGGACCAAAACGCGCACCGGCGCGAAACTGGGTGCCCATGTCATAAGGGGCACCTAGGATCGCGACATCGGCATTGATGGCCGACCAGTCTTCGACATAGGCGCGCTTGCCAAAGGTGCATATTCCGGTGAAGGGCAGGTTCAGCCTGCCGGTTTCATAACCATGTCCGCTCATATGCGCCCCGGTGTTTCAAGTGATGGAACATTGGCTTGAGACGAACAAATGCGCAAGGGGAGGGCTGTTTGGCGGGCGCTGTGATCGTGGTGGAAGTCGCGACAGAAAAGCCGCAGCGGCGCAAAAATTTATCTGAACATGTCCGTGACGCTCGCACTTGTCGGTTGTGCAGGACAAGTTATATGAAAACAGGCCTCAAAAAAGGACGAGCAGACCTATGGCGTTCAAACCCCCGGTATCAGCTGGTGCGAGTGGCTGGCGACGCACGCCGCCTGCCATCTTTCCCTCAGTTCTTGGGCTTTTCGGCCTGGGATTGGGCTGGCGGAAGGGTGTCGAGGTATTCGGTGTGCCCGCTGGGTTTGCCGAAATCATTCTTGGTGCTGTTTCCTTGCTGTTCGTCTTTGGGTTGGGGGCTTACATCCTGAAGCTGTTCGGGCGCCCGACAGTCATCGTGGAGGAACTTCGGATATTGCCCGGACGCGCGGGGCTGGCTGCGATGGTCCTGAGCCTTTATCTCTTCGTGCTGGTGCTGCAACCCTATGTCGCCGATCTTGTCGGGTTCTTTTATGGTTCATTAATTTGCCATGGAGTACTGGTGCTGTTGCTGATCTGGGTCTTTGCCACCGGGCCGGCCGAACAGCGGCGGGTGACCCCCATATGGCATTTGAGTTTTGTCGGCTTCATCATCGCGGCACTGGCGGCCGTTCAGTTGGGGTTGGGACCGCTATCGCTGATCTTGTTTGCCATTACGGTTTTGCTGGCCGCGGCAATATGGTCGGTGAGCGCGGAACGGCTTTTTACCGAAAGGACCCCGGCGCCGCTGCGACCGTTGATGGCCATTCACTTGTCACCCGCTGCACTTTTCGGGTTGGTGGCCTATGCTCAGGATCTCGAATTGCTGGCTTGGGGATTTGCCATGCTGTCGGCGATATTGATGGCCGCAATGATTGTGCGGCTCCGTTGGCTGACCGAGGCTGGTTTTACCGCACTCTGGGGGGCGTTTACCTTTCCATTGGCGGCAACAGCGAACCTGTGGCTGACGGTAGGGGGCGTATGGCTTTATCCGGGCATGATCGCGCTTACTTTTGCGACTGGCATCGTGCCCTGGATCGCCTTTCGGGTGATGAAGCTTTGGGCAAGCGGACGGCTAGCGACGCTGACAAATTCCGCCACCGCGTGATCATTCGCCAGATGTGATCTTGCGGACGCCCGTACCGGGCGGCTGTTTTCACCTCGCGCCCGGATGGGCGCTCAGGTTTGCCCGATTGTGAAAAATGCGGGTGTTGGGTCTTGCCTTCGCGGGCGTTGCGTGAAACAGGGAAGCGCCAAACGAAAGCTCCCGCAGGAGGTTCCCCATGGAGATTCGCGAGGCTCTCACATTTGATGATGTGCTTCTGGTTCCGGCCGCATCCAGCGTGCTGCCGTCAGATGCCGACACGGCGACATTTGTCACCAAGGCGATCCGGATGAACATTCCGCTTTTGTCTTCGGCGATGGATACGGTGACCGAGGCGCGCATGGCAATTGCCATGGCGCAGGCGGGCGGCATCGGGGTCATTCACCGAAATCTTGATCTCGAGGCACAGGCAACCGAGGTGCGGCGGGTCAAGCGGTTTGAAAGCGGTATCGTCTTTAACCCCATTACGCTGACGGCCGATCAAACGCTAGCCGATGCAAAGGCCTTGCAGGAACGCTACAATGTCACGGGATTTCCTGTCGTCGATGAGGTTGGGCGTGTCGTGGGAATCGTGACCAACCGCGACATGCGGTTCGCCTCAGATGACAAGACACCGGTCAAAGTCATGATGACGTCCAATGACCTGGCGCTGTTGCAAGAACCGGCCGATCTCGAGACGGCCAAGAACCTGATGAAAGCCCGCCGCATCGAAAAGCTTCTGGTGACGGACGGGCAGGGAAAGCTTACGGGACTTCTGACACTGAAAGATACCGAGCAGGCGGTCCTGAACCCCCATGCCTGCAAGGATAGCCTTGGCCGTCTGCGGGTTGCTGCTGCCTCGACGGTTGGTGATGCCGGTTTTGACCGGTCCCAGGCGTTGATCGATGCGGGCGTCGACATGGTGGTGATCGACACGGCACATGGACATTCCGAAGGTGTTGCGCGGGCGGTGGAACGGATCAAG
>JAOUMG010000202.1 GCA_029881635.1 Paracoccaceae bacterium
TGCCGCCGAAAGAAACCACTCTGGCACCGAAGGGGGCATCAGGTTGGGGCGTCATGGCCCTTAACCGTTTGATCCACGATTTGATGGAAGCCTGATGGGCGCCGCTTTTTTCTACCATCTCACACGCTCGCCCATAGAGGCGACGCTGCCAATGTTGCTGAGCAAATCGCTTCAGGCAGGATGGCGTGTCGTGGTAAGAGGAAGCTCGGCCGCCCGGATGGAATGGATTGATGCAAAGCTTTGGCTTGGGTCGGATGAAGGTTTTTTGCCGCACGGCCTGTCGGGTGGCCCGTTTGATGCAGAACAACCAATCCTTCTGA
Source organism: Paracoccaceae bacterium (assembly GCA_029881635.1). GTDB lineage: Bacteria > Pseudomonadota > Alphaproteobacteria > Rhodobacterales > Rhodobacteraceae > Albidovulum. The sequence goes on from JAOUMG010000202.1 coordinate 321, forward strand.
CGACCACAGAGGATAATCCGAACGGGGCCGTCTGTTTGATGGCAATCGATGGGGCCGGGGTTAGTGCTGCGGAATGCAGCAATGCGGAACGTGTTTGCGTTGTCTTTGATGGCAATGACGCAAAAGCATTGAACCGCGCACGCGAACAGTGGAAAGAACTGACCGAGGCTGGCGTTTCAGCGCAATACTGGAGCGAGGAAACCGGACATTGGGAAAAAAAGGCCGAAAAATAACGGCCTTTGGAAAAGGGACACAGTGATGTCAAATACCCGTGCAATCACCGCCACAGATGTACGATTGCCCAAAGGGTACAAGAATGACCCGTGGGGAACGTACCGACCCAAACCCTTGCAGTCGGCCTTGATCCGTCTGGCACGAAATACGTTTCTTCATCATGGTCGCGCGCGTCACAAGTTGACCAATCTGATCGCTGGGATGGGCAGCCCATTGGACGTCGAATTTCGTGGCTGCCGCTACCGGATCGAGGGGCGCAACAACCTGATGGAATATGGGTTGCTGCTGCATCCGACTTATAATGCAGAAGAGATCGATTTCCTGACAGCCGGATGCCGCAAAGACGGCATTGCAATCGATATCGGCGCGAATATCGGTCTTTACAGTTTGCCGCTGGCGCTGGCTGTTGGATCCCGTGGCCGGGTGATCGCGATTGATGCGAATGCCGGGGTATTGGAGCGATTGGTCTTCAATGCCGAATCCACCGGCCTTTCCCAGATCATGCCGGTACATTGCGCTGTCGGCGATCACGACGGCATGGTGGATCTTTCGATCAGACTTGATGACCTTTCCATCGTCTCCGTGAAGGAGAGCGAGGCGGGGAAGGTGCAAATGCATCCGCTGAAGACAATCCTCGAATCTCAGGGGGTCAAACGCGTCGATGTTCTCAAGATCGATATCGAAGGTTTTGAGGATGTTGCCTTGGCGCCGTTCCTTGAAACCGCCCCTGACGAGATGCTGCCCGCGCGCATCGTTCTGGAACGGGGTGGCCCCGATGGCGGTGACTATCCGGCTTGCGTCGCGGCTTTCGAACGTAAAGGTTACAAGCTGGTAGGGCGGACCCGTTCAAACTCACTTTATCAGCGGGGCTGACGGTTATCTGCGGTCTTTGAAATACCGGGTGAAGCAGTTAGTTCGCCACGATGTCGGCGACTACCGTTTCAGTATCAAGCGCCCCCTGGTAAGCACCAGTTCGTAGCGGCTGAGGTAACTCATCCCCAATAAAGATGTGTCCAGTTCGCCGCTGTTTACAACGGCGGGAACCTGTTCGTCGATGCGCTCGCCCAGCTTCAATGTTTCCAGACGCACCGGGGCGGTGGCGACCTGCCCGTTTGCTGTCATCGCAGTGCCAAAATAGTTCAAGGTATCTGGGTCAAACCCAACCCTACGGGCGTCGCGTTCACTTAAAACAATGTCAGAAGCTCCGGTATCCACCACGAACAGCACGTTTGATCCGTTCACCTCGGCGTTCAGATAAAAATGACCGTCGTCGGCAACCGGTACTTCGATCCCGTCGCCGGTTATCAGGGCGGCCTGAGGCTGGGCAGCACGACGGACATCACCCCACAGGCCAGCAACCGCAATTGCCCCGAGGAAAATCAGTGCCCAGATCGCGGCCTGCTGAGCAGTTTTCCCCAACTGCTTTTTGTTGGACATCAGGAAATAGCCGCCGATCACGGACAGCAGCAGCACCAGATAGACCAAACGTGCAATATCATCGCCGACCATAACTCACCCTTTAGGTCACCTGTATGTGGGGTACGATTGTGCCGGCATCAAATCAAAGAAATCCGGTGCCGCGTATCCCGTCCAGCACGAATTGTACCGAAAGTGCAGCCAGCAGCATACCCAATAGCCGTGTGATGACCAAAATACCGGTGCGCCCCAGCGCACGTTCGATAAAACCGGCTGCAAGGAAAAACAAGAACGCGCAGACGACAACGACAATCATGACCGCATGTACGGCAACAATATGCGCCAGACCCGCACCTTGGGAGTTGACCAGCAAGATCATCGTCGTGAATGCGCCGGGCCCCGCGATCAACGGCATCGCAAGCGGAAAAACCGAAGGATCCGAAGTGTTTGGATGCTGATCTTCACGTCGGCGGGTGCGTCGTTCAAAAAGCATGTCGAGTGCCGTCAGGAATAACAAAACGCCACCGGAAATACGAAAGGCCGGCATGGAAATACCGACGACCTGCAATATCTTGTCACCAAGCAATCCAAAAAGCGTCATCAGCGCGATGGCGATCAGGCAAGCGCGTAATCCAACAGCCCTGCGATGTGCTTCGTCCATGCCTTGTGTCAGGGCGACGAACAGGGGCGCCAGTGCAATCGGGTCGATAATCACGAACAGCGTTACGAAGGCACTAAGGTAGAATGCAATTTCCATGGTTCAGGCCTCCGCCTTCTCTATTTTTTCTGCTGCCAACAGCCAGAGCGCCTCGGCTTTATCCAGCGCCTCCATGACTTCGGAATATTTCTTTTGCCAGACGACAGCTTCGCCGGGGCGGTCATAAAGCTCCGGATCGGCGAGCTTTTTAGCCAGTTTGTCGCGCATGTCGTTGAGTTTACTGATCCGGTCCTCGCATTTGCGAACATCGGCTTTCAGCGCCAGTAATGTCTCACGTGTCGGGCGGGCAGGTTTGGCTTTTGGCTTTTCAGCAGGCTTTTCACTCTCATCCCCTGCCAGCAACTGCCCGCGATAGGTTTCAAGGTCATCGGGATAAGGCGATACGCCGCCGTCTTTAACCAACCAGAGCCGGTCAGCGACCAGGCTCAGCAGATGCATGTCATGCGACACAAGAATAACGGCCCCTGTATATTCGGTCAGGGCGGTCACCAACGCCTCGCGGCTTTCGATATCCAAGTGGTTGGTCGGTTCATCGAGGATCAGCAGATGCGGCGCGTCTATTGTCGCCAGCAACAGCGATAACCGGGCCTTTTGTCCACCCGAAAGCCGCCCGACAGCCGTTTCTGCCTGATCAGCCCCCAGCCCGAAGCCTGCGAGCCTGGCCCGCAAACGAGGCTGCCCTTCGTTGGGCCGCAGACGCATGATATGCTGAAGCGGCGTTTCATCCAGATACAATTCATCGACCTGATGCTGGGCGAAGTAACCGATGCGAAGCTTGGATGACCGCACGACTTTTCCGGCGCATGGATCAAGTTTGCCAGCCAATAGCTTGGAAAGGGTGGATTTTCCTTCACCGTTTCGCCCCAGCAAGGCGATCCGGTCATCTTGATCAATGCGCAGATCAAGCCGTTTGAGAACCGGCGGGCCGTCGTAGCCAACCGCTGTCCCGTCCATGGTGATAATTGGCGGTGACAGCTGTTCAGGCGCAGGGAAGGTAAAGACCTGTTTTTTCGCTTCCTCTGGCGCCATTATCGGCGTCATCTTTTCTAGCATTTTGACGCGGCTTTGGGCCTGCACGGCTTTCGATGCCTTCGCCTTGAAGCGGTCCACGAAACTTTGCAGATGCGCCCGCCGGGCGTCCTGCTTCTTGGCTTCGGCCGCTTGTACAGCGATCATGGCGGCGCGTTGGCGGGCGAATTGATCATATGGTCCCGACCAAAGTGTCAGCTTGCGATTGTCGAGATGAAGGATCGCGCTGACGGCACGGTTCAGCAAACCCCGGTCATGCGAAATGATGATGACCGTATGGGGGTATTTTGCCAGATAGCTTTCCAGCCAAAGTGATCCTTCAAGGTCCAGATAGTTTGTCGGTTCATCCAGTAGCAGAAGGTCCGGCTGGGCAAACAAGACCCCCGCCAAAGCCACCCGCATCCGCCAGCCTCCCGAAAAGTCTGAACAGGGGCGTTGCTGTGCTTCGGTATCAAAGCCAAGCCCGCGTAAGATGGCCGAAGCGCGGCCCTCTGCGGACCAGGCGTCGATATCGGTCAGCCGGTTCTGGATGTCGCTGATCCGGTGTGGATCGGTGGCAGTTTCCGCCTCGCTCAAAAGGTTCGCGCGTTCTGTATCGGCGGAAAGCACGGTGTCCAACAGGGATGTCGACGAAGAGGGTACTTCTTGCGCCACACCGCCAACCTTGGCGCGGCTCGGCATTGCGATTTCACCGCCTTCCAGCGCTAATTCGCCCCGGATGAGGCGAAACAGTGTGGTCTTGCCAGTACCGTTCTTGCCAACGAGGCCAACCTTGTGGCCGGTCGGAATTGTCGCTGACGCCCCTTCGAACAACGGGCGGCCTTCGACAGAGTAGGTGATATCTGCAATTCTGAGCATCCGCACCGCTTGCCCGAAGCGCGGGCCAACGTCAATCGGTGGCGTCAGACATTCGCTAAGCTTGGGGTTTTCTTCGTTCTGCTGTCATGCTAGCAGGCACCCGGATTTCAGCGCGCGACAAACGTCGCGGGCATCATCGGAAAAGGCAGAATACCATGGCGATCGAACGCACACTCTCCATCATCAAACCCGATGCGACCCGTCGCAATCTGACTGGCAAGATCAACGCCAAATTCGAAGAAGCGGGCCTGCGCATTGTCGCACAAAAGCGCATTCACCTTAGCCTGGCACAGGCGCAGAAATTTTATGAGGTCCATAAAGACCGGCCGTTCTTTGGCGAACTGACCGAATTCATGGCATCTGAGCCTGTTGTGGTTCAGGTACTGTCCGGCGAGGGTGCTATCGCCAAGAACCGTGAAGTCATGGGGGCGACCAATCCGGCAAATGCCGATGCTGGTACGATCCGCAAGGAATTCGCCCTGTCGGTTGGCGAAAACTCGGTTCACGGTTCGGATGC
>JAOUMG010000203.1 GCA_029881635.1 Paracoccaceae bacterium
AGATATGTCCAACCGCGCATTTCCGTTTGGCCATGTGCGGGAAATCGAAATCGGCGGTGCATTGGCCCGGGCGTTGCGCATCACCTATGTGGGCGAACTCGGCTGGGAATTGCATGTCCCCTTGAAAGCAACCGGAGCTGTCTATGACGCCTTGATGGCGGCTGGGAAGGCTGAAGGGATTCGCCCGATCGGATATCGGGCGCTGGAATCTCTGCGGCTGGAAAAAGGGTATCGGGCCTGGTCGTCGGACATCACTCCAAACGACACACCGTTCGAGGCGGGGCTGGGCTGGGCAGTCAAGATGACCAAGAATTCGGACTTTATCGGCCGCCGCGCATTGGAAGCGCTGGCCGGAAAGCCATTGCCGAAACGATTGGCGGGGTTCACCCTTTCCGATCCTGCGGCCGTTCTGGTGGGGCGTGAAACAATTTTGCGGAACGGGATGCCTGTGGGCTACCTCACCTCAGGCGGGTATGGGTACACGATGGAAAAAAGCATCGGCTACGGCTATGTCCGTAATCCGGACGGGGTTTCGGATGATTTCCTGACATCGGGTCAATATGAACTGGTCGTTGCCAATGAAAGGTTTCCGGCCGAGATTCGCCTGCGGTCCTTATATGATCCAACCCATTCACGGGTGAAAGCCTGAGCTGAAAACCATCCGTTAGCGTATCTGGCCTGCCTTATGTCCGCCGCAGCACCACGGCACGGCTGGGGATTGTTCCCGTTTCGCCCGGCATTGAAACATAAGGGTCGGTCACTTCAAGCAATTCCAACGCGCCCGCGCGGGCGAATCTGTCGATATGTTCGCTAAAACCGCCCTCCCAAAGCGTGAGCTTGACGGTCAGCACAATTGCCCCGCCGGGTCGGCAGATGCGAACCAATTCGTCGAGCCCCTCACTCCCGACATGGCCGGATGTAAAAACACCGGCAGAGACAATTCCGCCGAAATGTCCATCGGCAAAGGGTAATGCACTGCCAAGGGCAAGGTTATGAAGGTTGGCATAGACGCCCTTTTTTCTTGCGATGGCGAGCATTCCTTGCGAAACGTCAAGACCTTCGACATGGGGGTAGCCCACAATTCCCAGCCATTCGCCAATCAGACCGGTTCCGGCGCCGGCATCAAGCAAGGGTGTGGTGCCACGCGGCAGGTACCTCGCGATCAGGGCCAGACAGACCGACGGGTGGCGATAACCGGCAGCCGCCATCTCTGCCTCATAGGTTTCGGCCCAGCGATCATAGATGGCGGCGGTTTCCTCGGGTCGTGAGGCGCCGTAAACTGCACCCAGATGACCGCCATGATTTGTACCGGACATGGTCCAACTCTCCTGTCTTGATCGAATTGCCGTTATGCACAATCATACCCGCCAATGCGTGGTGGGCAATCCGGCTTGATTGTCTGACTGCGCCCGAGAGGACAGTGACTTGACCCCAGACGAAGAAATCCGCGCCGTTACGGCGACGATCCCGGAACTTGCCGGATATTCGGGTGGTATTGAACGGTTGGGCGGATTGACAAACCGCGTGTTTCGGGCCGGTGATCTGTGCCTGCGCATTCCGGGGGCGGGCACAGAGGAATATATCAACCGCGCGCATGAAGCGGTGGCTGCCCGCGCTGCCGCCGCCGCGAATGTCAGCCCGGAAGTAATCCGTGCCGATGCAGAAACAGGCATCATACTGACCCGCTTTATCGAAGGGGCGGTCACGATGACGCCCGAGTTGTTCGCCTCTCGCAAAAGTGCGCCGACGCGCGCCGGGCAAGTGTTGCGGCAATTGCACGGATCAGGCGCGGAATTCCCGTTTCGCTTCGATCTTTTCGCGATGATCGATGATTACCTCGCGATTTTGGGCACAAAAGATGTGGCCTTGCCCGCAGGCTACCACGATGTCGTGGCCGAGGCTGATGCCGTGCGTCAGGCATTGTCGGCACATGAACTGCCTTCCGCACCCTGCCACTGCGATCCCCTTTGCGAAAACTTCCTGGATACCGGGCAACGCATGTGGATCGTGGACTGGGAATATTCAGGCATGAATGACCCGATGTGGGATCTGGGCGATCTGTCGGTCGAGGCGGGGTTTGACGCCCATCAGGACGATGAGATGTTGCACGCCTATTTTGGCGGCGAACCAGCCCCGCGCGACCGAGGGCGCATGGTGATCTACAAGGCTATGTGCGATCTTTTGTGGACACTGTGGGGATTGATCCAACTGGCAAACAACAATCCTGCGGATGATTTTCAGGCTTATGCTGACGGGCGGTTTTCACGTTGCAAGGCTTTGATGGCGACGCCTGAATTCAGCGGCCATCTGGCGGCAGTTCGCGGCTGATCGGGTTTCCTCGCCCCAAGGATGCGATCAGGATCATGCCTTTTTCGCACCGGAAAGCCGGCTGGCTAGAAGATCACCGGTTTCAGACAGGATCGGATAGGCGATCATCGAAAAGGCGGTGTTCACCTGCTTTAGGGCCCGCAGGGTTTCTTGATGGATGTTCGAGGTTTCGATGCTTTCGACCAGGCCCTGTTTCAGGCGGTCCAGATGCGACCTTTGCAACCCTTGCTCGATATTGCGGACATTTTCCTTTTCTTCCACCAACGCACGTGCCGCGTCGGGGTCGAGCGTCATCAACACGTTGAGCGCGGCCTGAACATTTGCCAGGACGCGATCGTGAAAATCACGGATCTCGTTTCCACCAGTTTCAGAAAATGCCGTGTGGCCATCGTCAAGACGCTTTGCCAGCCCGAGCATATTATGGGCAATCGAATTGCCGGCGCTTTCAAGGTTGACGGCCATTTCAGCCAGTTCCAGTGCTTTATGACCGGTTTCGTCATCGTCTGAACTTCGCTGTAGCTTTGCCAGATAAAGCTTTGTTCCGATGTGCATTTTGTCGATTTCATCTTCCTTGGCCAATATCGCTTTTGCCGTGGGCTCATCCCAGGTCTGATAAAGCCCGATGACCGACCTCAACATCGCCTCCACACCTTCCCCCATCTGCAGGATTTCGCGGGATGCACAGGCCAACGCCCTGTTGGGATTGCTTAAGGCCGCCGGGTCAAGCGCGCTGATCCGGGTAAGGTTGGGCGTTTCGGCAGGCGCAGACACCAGTGCCGTCGCCATGCGCAGCATTTGCGTCGTCAACGGCAGGGCCAGAAGGGCAAGGGCGAAGTTAAATGCGAGATGCAGGTTGATGACCTGTCGTGCGGGGGTGGACCCCAGATATTCCAGCGGCATCGAAAAGGCAGTTAGCGCAAGTAGCGCCAATGCCGCGCCGCCGCCACGCAAGACCAGGTTGGCAAAGATGACCCTACGGGCGGAAATATCGGACCCGAGCGTCAGGACATAGGCGATCACCGCGCCGCCAAGGTTGGCGCCCAGTACCAAAGCGATGCCCGCTGTGACCGGCAACATCCCTGACGCGCTGAGGGTTACGAACAAAAGAACCGCCGCGACAGAGGAATGGACCGCCCAGGCGAACACCGCACCGATCAAAAAGGCCGTTACCGGGTCGCCGCCAAGATACCGCATTGCCGAGGCCAGACCGGGACTGTCGCGCAAGGGTTCGGTTGCTTCACGCAGCATCGAAAGCGACACGAAGATCAGTGCAAGCCCGATCAACACGCGGCCGGCCATTCGATAGTCACGGGTGCGCGCCCGCAAAAACAACACCACACCAGCGACCAGAAGGACAGGGATCAGCCAATCGGCCCTCGTAAGCAGTATTTGCGCGACGATGGCCGAGCCAAGATCTGCCCCAAGCAACAATGCCAGCCCGGCCGTACCCGCCAAGGTACCAGCCGCCACGAAGTTGGAGGTCAGAATTGCGACAGCGGTGGAGCTTTGCAATACAATTGCTGTGCCCGTTCCCGATAGCGCCGCCACCCAACGGTTTTCCCCGCCTTTGCGCAGCAACCGGCGCAGGGGTACTGACCAACCGCGTTCAACGCCCGTTCGCACCAGTCGGACGGCCCAGATCAGGAGCGCTGCCGCCCCGGCGATATGGATAAGGAACAAAATGGGTGAGGTTGCTGGCAAGATCTGAATTCCCGGTATTTTTTGTGAGTGAGTCGTCGCTGTTACAAAACTGTCATAAAACCTTCATACTTTCTTGTCGGAGGCAATGGGACCGTCTTCTGAAGAGATTGTATATCTCATGTCCAATGAATGGTTTGAGTGTGTCTGGACAATTGTTGACCGCTCCGCCCGCCTTAGATCGTTACCATAGCGCCTAACCCGATGCTTTCGGGTAATTGAAATCATGCTTCTGACAGTGCCGCCGCAATAATTTCTGGAACTTTGGGATGAAGGCCGATTGGGTCCAGCAATTGGCCGGTAAAACCTGCTTTTGTCAGTGCTGCCGGAATGTCCGATATGACATGCCCCCACCGTGCGACGAAAAGAGGCAGGCAGAGCGAAGGGTGAGCTATGTCTCTTGCTGCCTCCTCAAGCATTGGTGTTTCTTCAATGAAACCAACACTTACCGAGGCGAAGTTCGCAGCCGAGGTGATTGCCGCGGCAGTCGCGTTTGCTGAGTTTGCGGGATAAGGGCTGCGGCCTGAGCCGTGGGCTGCAAGGATCAGGGATGTATCGCTTTCTGACCAACCCCTTTTTGCAGTAAATTCCGTGGCAATCGATGTCGCGAGCGACTGGGTTCGCGAAAGCAGGCCAAACGGTGCCAGAATGTTCACCGGTTCAATGCCCGCCTCGGAAAGCCGCTTTGGCAAGAGGCTACGGATGAACCAGCCGTCAGCCATGAAGAAGGGGAAAACATATTTATATTCATAGTGTTGACGCGCGTTCTTCAGGCCGTCCTGCGTTGCAAGTGTCGCCGTGCCGATGTGCCAGTCCGGCAAGAATGCCCCGATCCTGGCACCCAGATCGGCGATATCTTGTTCCGCTGGCGCAGGGTCAGAAGGTTGGCCGTGGGCGACTATCAGGGCTGAGTTCTGCATCGCCCCAACCTAATGCGCCAATTTTCCGCTGCAATTACTTTCCGATGCCGATACCTTTAACACCGAAGAAAAGAAAAAATCCGCCTGGCACGGCATCTGGCGGTCAGTCACTGGGTCAACGCCACGGTCTTGAGAATCGCA
>JAOUMG010000204.1 GCA_029881635.1 Paracoccaceae bacterium
GCCACCACCATGCCGATCTATTCGGTGGCCACCGCGCATGCCCATGATTTCGCCGAGGATGCCGAACGGGTGGAACTGTCGGCAGCACTGATGTTCCTTTACGCAATTGGCGCCATCGCCTCGCCGCTGATCGCCTCATCGTTGATCGATGCCTTTGGCCCGGCGGCAATGTTCATTTTCATCTCGGCGTCACATCTGGCGCTGGTGATCTTCAGCCTATTGCGAATGCGCGCCCGCCCCGCCCCCGGTACCCGCACGCGCTATGTCTATACACCGCGCACCTCATTTCTGGTGGGGCGGCTTTTTGGCAGGTCGCGTGATCGCCAATAGCAGGCGCCAGCCAAAGCCTCTGGCCCTCGCCGCGCATAGCCGTTAAATCATCGCCGACGTACAGAAGAAAAGGCGCGGCAAATGGCACGCATCCTCATCACCTCGGCGATCCCCTATATCAACGGGATCAAGCATCTGGGCAACCTTGTCGGCTCCCAGCTTCCGGCCGATCTTTACGCCCGCTACATGCGTGCCCGCGGCCATGAAGTGATGTTTATCTGCGCCACCGACGAACATGGCACCCCGGCCGAACTTGCCGCCGCCAAGGCCGGCCAGCCCGTTGCCGACTACTGCGCCGCGATGTGGCAGGTGCAATCTGATCTTGCCAAGGGCTTTCGCCTTTCGTTTGATCATTTTGGCCGATCTTCGAGCCAGCGCAACCATCGGCTGACCCAGCATTTCGCCGGCAAACTGGCCGAAAACGGCCTGATCGAGGAGGTCAGCGAAAAACAGGTCTTTTCCGTCGCCGACAACCGGTTCCTGCCCGACCGCTATATCGAGGGCACCTGCCCAAATTGCGGCTATGACCGTGCGCGCGGCGATCAATGCGAAAACTGCACCAAACAGCTCGACCCGACCGACCTCATCAACCCACGTTCTGCGATCTCCGGCTCGACCGATCTTGAGATACGCGAAACCAAGCATCTCTACCTCAAGCAGCGTTCCTTGCGCGGCAAGATAGAGGCATGGATCGACAGCAAGACCGACTGGCCGATCCTGACTACCTCCATCGCCAAGAAATGGCTGAATGACGGCGACGGTCTGCAAGACCGTGGCATTACCCGCGATCTGCATTGGGGCGTGCCGGTAAAAAAGGGCGACCAGCCCTGGCCCGGCATGGAGGGCAAGGTGTTCTACGTCTGGTTCGACGCCCCCATCGAATACATCGCCGCCACCGCCGAATGGGCCGATGCGCATGGCAAGGACGACGCCGCATGGCAGCGCTGGTGGCGCACCGACAAGGGCGCCGAGGATGTTCGCTACGTCCAGTTCATGGGCAAGGACAACGTGCCCTTCCACACACTCTCGTTTCCCGCCACCATCATGGGGTCGGGCGAACCGTGGAAGCTCGTCGATTATATCAAGTCCTTCAACTACCTGAATTACGATGGCGGCCAGTTTTCTACCAGCCAGGGGCGCGGCGTCTTTATGGATCAGGCGCTGTCGCTTCTTCCTGCTGATTACTGGCGCTGGTGGCTGCTGTCGCACGCGCCCGAAAGCTCTGACAGCGAATTCACCTGGGAAAATTTCCAGGTTTCGGTCAACAAGGATCTGGCCGATGTCTTGGGTAACTTTGTCAGCCGTATCACCAAGTTCTGCCGCGCGAAATTCGGCGAAGTGGTGCCCGAGGGTGGCGCGCCAGATGATCAGGCCCGCGCCCTGATCACCGATCTGGAAAACCGCACCCGCGCCTATGAAGGTTTCATGGAGGCTATGGAGATCCGCAAGGCCGCGACCGAACTTCGCGGCATCTGGGCTGCGGGCAACGAATATCTGCAATCGGCAGCGCCCTGGACGGTCCACAAGACCGACCCCGAGGCAGCCGCCGCGATCACCCGCCTGTCGCTCAACCTCATCAGGTTTTACGCCGTGCTCAGCGAACCCTTTATCCCGGATGCCGCTGCCAACATGCTCGCAGGCATGAATACAACCGACCAGAAATGGCCCGGCGATGTCGCCGAAGCCCTTACCGCCCTGCCCCCCGGCCATGCCTTCACCGTCCCCGAGGTTCTTTTTGCCAAAATATCGGACGACGACCGCGACGACTGGGCCAGCCGGTTCAGTGGCATCCGCACCTGAGCCTGTTCAAGGCTTGGTCGACCTTTACAGCGACCTGTGATTTTTTCTGCGAAGCATCGCCCGCATCAGAATCGTTTGTGTACGACTCACCCATGGCTATTTGGCGATGTGTTTTTGAGCTGTCGGAATGACGGCGGGTTCTTGACAGGAATCTGTTCCACTGTACACGGGGCGGCTGCAATGGGGACCGTTCCGCACGATTAACTCCCTATTCTTGAGCGAGGCATGTCTAAAAGGGCAGGTGTCGCCGATCACTCAAATAATGTATAAATTAAAGGGTAAAGAGTGACTTTGGTTTGGGTGTTTTAGTTAAGTTTGACGAGTAAAGAGCTGCATAGTTTGCCGAATATTGCGCCCGCTATCTCTTTGATAAAGAAGAGGCAGCGGGCGTGTATTCTTTCAGGCCATGCCAATCCCCCCGGTTCCGACCAGAACTCCCAAGACTGGTGATCGCAGCTCAATTTCTGTTGGGGTTGGTAACTCATCCGAATGACAACTCGGCCGACCGCTCCTCCGTTCGTTACCAGTTGCCCAATCTCTTCTTTCGAGCGTCACGCAATAATTCTAGCGCGCTGGTAGAAAGACCCAAATTTCGAACTGTCATGAGGTCATCCTCCGTTAGACCCACATCACGAAGACCCTTCTCGGAGAGGTTCCCCATCGCGGACATCAGTTTTTGACGGCCTGCGATCTCTTGGATCAGCTTGCCAGTCATTACGACAAGTCGCGAAAGCTTCCTGGAAATGCGTACTTTTTGCGTCGTTGCGGCCTTGAACGGAAGCGCCATTTTGATCTCCTGACTGGATTACTTGATGCATTCAGGATGCTGCAAAACGCGCCTATCTGCGTAGTGCAGGAAGTGGACCGGACCCGGTACAGATTAAGTACTGCGCGAAAATGCTTGTTGCATCTAAGGTGCGTGAAGGAAACGACGTCTTGGGGAAGGTGACAGAGATGACGGCAAAGCCTTTCGGACTTTTTTGCCCGACATCCAAGGCCTGCGAAGTCCTGATCCCTCGCTGGACAATCCAAATTCTTGGCGAGCTTTGGGGAGGATCATCAAGATTCAATGAGATAAAACGCGGGTTGCCCGGAATTTCTCCTTCGCTTCTAACCAAACGCCTGAAAGAGATGCAGGAAAACGGGCTGCTCGAACGTATCGAAGACACGGCCACAGGCAATATTGATTACATCAGGACAGCCAAGGCAGAGGAACTTGACCCAATTCTTCAAGGGCTTGCGAAATGGGCGCAAAGGCATATCAAAGCTGAAATTGCCCTGGAGGACCGGGACGCGGATGTACTGATGTGGACATTGCAGCGCCGTATCATCATTGAAGAATTACCCCAACGCCGCAACGTCGTCCGGTTCAACTTTGCTGACGCGACCTCTCCGGCATCGACCTACTGGCTGATTTGGAAACCCGGTGACTCGGTTGAACTTTGCGCCAGCGATCCAGGCTTTGATGTCGATTTGTATATTGAAACCGAAGTATCCGTGATGTCTGGAATTTTTCTGGGGCGCAGGTCATTTGACCGTGAAATTGACAATGGCTGTTTCTTCATGAGCGGAAGTCAGCATCTTGCAAAAACCATCAAGCGGTGGCTAAAGATCAGCATCTATGCGGATGTTGACGGCATTGCGAAAGTAGCCGAAGCTCGACACCCATAAAGCTTTTCACGGTCGGAATAAATCTTTTATTACAAAAGCATACCATGCGTTCTACGCATGAGATACAACCATTCCTACACCAATTTAAAACGAAAACGGGCGGGGCTTTTACCCCGCCCGTCAATATTCGAAGAAATTCCGAAAAATCAGGCCAGAGCCAGATTTGTTGCAGATTCACGGCCATCGCGGCCAGCTTCGATATCGAAGGTGACCTTCTGGCCATCCTTCAGTTCGCGCAGACCAGCACGCTCAAGCGCAGAAATATGGACGAAAACGTCCTTGCTGCCGCCGTCCGGTGCAATGAAGCCGAAACCTTTGGTAGAGTTGAACCATTTCACGGAGCCAGTAGCCATCGTGATATCTCCTTTTAGTATGCCGCCCGCGATATTGCAGCGGCCTGGCGCAGTCAGGGCAGTATCGAAAGACTGAGGCCGTAAGAGGAGACAGTGGTCGATAGTGATAACGTCGCGCCGCCCATATGCTCCTTTTTCGCCGATTTTGCAACAATTATCGGGTTTCCTGCAGAGGCCCGCTCGGCGGTCCTACGGGGTGACCGCCCATTCAACCAGCCAACGGCAGGCAAAGACCCGGCCCGTCTGCGCGGTTTGAATTAACCTCGGTGCCGACCCGGTGGCTTTGCAAGACACCAGCCCCCGCCGCCCGCATCAGTCGCGCCGCCCCATGCCCTGCCTCGCCCAGCCAAAGTGGCCAGTTGTCAGGTTCCAGTGTCACCGGTTCGCGGTGATGGATTGCAGCCAATCCCGGCCCTGCCTCGGTCGTGACAATAGCGCAGGCAGTCACCTGCATGCCGTTTCGTTCCCATTCCTGCCAGATACCGGCAAAGACCAGCGGCTGCCCATCCGCGCGCGCGATATACCAGGGCAGTGGGGTCTGACCTTCCTCACGGGTCCATTCGTAAAACCCGTCCGCCGGGATCAGACAGCGGCGCGACCGGACTGCCGCCCTGAAAGCCGGTTTTTCCGCAATCGTGTCGGCGCGCGCATTGATCAGTAGCGGCCCGCCATTCGGCTTTTCATACCAATGCGGCAAAAACCCCCACCGCATGGCCCGCAGCCTGCGCTGCCCCCCCTCGGATGTGCAGACCGCAATCGTCTGGGTCGGGCAGATGTTAAAGCGCGCGCCTTCGGGCAGGTCGTTACCCGGCACGGCGCTGAAAAGCTGGGCCATGGCCTCATTCGGCAGGGTAAAGGCAAAACGTCCGCACATTAGGTCAGTTTAGCCTCGCCATCGACAA
>JAOUMG010000205.1 GCA_029881635.1 Paracoccaceae bacterium
TCTGGCGTCAAGTCTGCAGGTAATCGGGATGTGGAAAGGTCGTGTTTTTCCGGGTGCCGGTTCAACGAAGGGTTCGCCGCATTGCCGCGATGTTTCTGCACTTGCGAAAGAGGGCTTGATCCCCTTGACGCAATATTCTACCCCGTCAGGCAGAAAAAACGAAACATCATTACGGATCACCCCATGAGCTTTCGCCTGCAGCCCACGCCGCCCGCCCGCCCAAACCGTTGCCAGCTGTTCGGGCCCGGGTCGCGCACGGCGCTTTTTGAAAAGATGGCGGCCTCGGCGGCGGATGTGATCAACCTTGATCTGGAAGATTCGGTTGCGCCGGACGACAAGCCGGCGGCGCGATCAAACATCATTCAAGCGATTGGCGATGTGGACTGGGGCAGCAAATACCTTTCGGTGCGGATCAATGGTCTCGACACGCCCTATTGGTACCGCGATGTGGTCGATCTACTGGAACAGGCGGGCGAACGGCTGGACCAGATCATGATTCCAAAAGTCGGTTGTGCCGCTGATATCTACGCGGTCGATGCACTTGTCACGGCGATCGAAGCGGCGAAAGGGCGTAAAAAGCGGATATCCTTTGAGGTCATCATCGAAAGTGCCGCAGGTGTGGCCCATGTCGAGGAAATCGCCGCCTCCAGCCCGCGCCTGCAGGCCATGAGCCTTGGCGCTGCTGATTTCGCAGCCTCGATGGGCATGCAGACAACAGGAATCGGCGGGACACAGGAAAACTACTATATGGTTCACGAAGGCCAGAAACACTGGTCTGATCCCTGGCATTGGGCGCAGGTGGCGATTGTTGCGGCCTGTCGTACCCATGGTGTGCTGCCGGTTGATGGGCCTTTCGGCGATTTTTCCGATGATGAGGGTTTCCGCGCACAGGCACGCCGGTCGGCGACATTGGGGATGGTTGGCAAATGGGCCATTCACCCCAAACAGATTGCACTTGCCAATGAGGTCTTTACGCCCTCCGATGCTCAGGTCGCCGAGGCCCGCGAGATTCTGGCCGCGATGGAGCAGGCCAAGGCACGCGGTGAAGGTGCCACGGTCTATAAAGGCCGACTGGTTGACATAGCATCGATCAAGCAGGCCGAAGTCATCGTACGGCAATCGGAGATGATTGCCGGTTAAGCAAAACCCGAGAAGGCCAGAGTGCAGCTATTTCACACCTCACCGGCGCATATTGCCCGTTTTGATGCCCTGCGCGACCGAATTGCGCCGGGGTTGTCACTGCACCATACCGTGCGCGAAGATTGGTTGGACAGCGCGCGAAATGAGGGGCTAACCGACAGGCTGTCCGCGGAGGTTACCGCCGCCATCCAGGCGGCGAAGGGCCCCAGCATTTGTACCTGCACCACGATTGGCGATATCGCCGAAGCGGCAGGCGCCACGCGTATCGACCGCCCGATGATGCTGGCTGCCGCGGCCCTAGGGGGTGAAATCTGTCTGGTTTACTGCCTAGCCAGTACAAAGATCGCCAGCACATCACTGCTGCAATCCTGCCTTGACGCATCTGCACGGTCCGGACGAATTGAACCGCTGTTTCTGCCCGATCTGTGGCCATTGTTCGAGGCCGGCGATGAAGATGGATTTGCCCGCGCAATTGCTGCCGAAGTTGCAAACCATCTTACGGCACACCCTGACACTGTGTCGGTAGTATTGGCGCAAGCGTCCATGGAGGGTGCTGCAAAGTATCTTGATCGGGCGGGTCTGCCGATTTTGACGGCGCCTGAAATCGCCTTTCGCACCACGCTGACTCAGGCAACCGACGTCGAACCCAAGTGACAGGTCGGAACGCCTTTTGCCATGGAGCCACGCCTGTGGGGTTGGCCACCGCCAAGATCGGAATTGTTCATTGGCATAAGACATGAATGGTTTTGCGGCCGCCTGCTAAAGCGGGCGGACATTGATGTTCTGCAGGTTGCCCTCTGCCGCAAAACCATATGTCAATGACGCGTGAGTGCCAAAAGCAAAGATACCTGTTTCAGATTGAAGGCAGGCCGTTTTAAGGCCATATACAAGTGCACATGCGCCTCGGGAGTGATCTATGAACTATCTTGAATTCGAAAAGCCACTTGCCGAAATCGAGGGCAAGGCTGAAGAATTGCGGGCGCTGGCGCGCAAGAACAAGGAAATGAATGTCGAAAAGGAAGCAGCGGCACTCGACAAGAAGGCAGCCGACCTTTTGCGCGACATATACAAAAACCTTGATCCGTGGCGCAAATGCCAGGTCGCGCGCCACCCTGATCGGCCCCATTGCAAGGACTACATCGACCAGCTGTTCAGCGAATTCACTCCGCTGTCTGGGGATCGCAACTTTGCCGAGGATCATTCCGTCATGGGCGGTCTGGCGCGGTTCAATGATCAACCCGTAATGGTAATTGGTCAGGAAAAAGGTTCCGACACCAAAACCCGGATTGAGCGAAATTTTGGGATGGCCCGGCCCGAAGGCTACCGAAAGGCGATCCGCCTCATGGACCTTGCCGACCGGTTCCGCCTACCTGTCATTACTCTGGTCGATACACCCGGCGCTTATCCCGGCAAAGGCGCCGAGGAACGCGGCCAATCCGAAGCCATTGCCCGGTCGACGGAAAAATGCCTGCAGATCGGCGTGCCACTGATCTCGGTGATTATCGGTGAAGGCGGATCTGGCGGCGCTGTCGCCTTTGCCACGGCCAACAGGGTCGCCATGCTGGAACATTCGATCTATTCGGTGATCACACCAGAGGGCTGCGCCTCGATCCTGTGGAAAGATGCCGAAAGAATGGTCGAAGCGGCCAATGCCCTGAGGCTGACGGCCCAAGACCTTCTGAAGCTTGGCGTGATCGACAAGATCATCGCAGAACCCAAGGGTGGCGCGCAGCGCGACCGCAAGACCGCGATCACAGATGTCGGCAACGCTATTGGCGAAATGCTAAAGGAACTGTCCGGCAAGAAACCCGCAGACCTGATCAAAGACCGTCGGCAGAAATTCCTTGATATGGGATCAAAAGGGCTGGCTGCCTGAACCGGTTTAGCCTTTGGGTACATCTTCCAGCAGTTTGGCAGCAGCCGAGATTGCAGCGGCCTGATGGGGTTGCAGTGCCTGTTGGCCGAAATTCGCAAAATCGGCCAGAAACGGGTCTTTCACTCCGGTCATGATGCCCGACATTTCCTCCAGAACCGCCAGCCCGCAATAGGGAACATAGGCCGCAGAATATCCTCCCTCATGGGTCATCACGATGCGCCCGTTGCATAACGTGTCGGCTGCGGACATCAGCAGAGCGGTCATCTTGCGGTAGCCATCCGACGTCACCATCATCCGGCCCAGCGGGTCAGCGGCGGAAGCATCAAAACCACTGGCAACGACAATCAGGTCGGGGCGAAACCGCATCAAAGCGGGGATCACAACCTGGTCAAACGCGGCCAGATAGGCACCATCCCCCGATCCTGGCGGCAGCGGGATGTTGAGGTTCGCACCAAAGCCTGCACCTTGCCCTCTTGCCTCTATCGATCCGGAACCAAGCGGAAAGAGGTTATCCTGATGCAGTGAAATCGCCAGTGTTTCGGGATCGTCGTAAAAGGCGGCTTCGGTCCCGTTGCCGTGATGCACGTCCCAATCAACCACTGCCACGCGGCCCAGCCCCTTCGTTTTCCGGCCATGTATGATGGCCAGTGCCGCATTTGCGAACAGGCAAAAACCCATGCCCAGATTGGCCAATGCATGATGGCCTGGCGGCCGGATCAGCGCATATGCGTTACGTACCTCGCCGCTTAAAACGGCTTCTACGGCAACCATTGCACCGCCTGCCGCCAGTTTGCCGATTTCAAAGCTGCCAGCCCCGAAAGGCGTGCCTTCGCTGGCCTCGCCGCCGCCCGCTGCACTTATGGCGCGGATATTGGCGATGTGTTCTTCGGTGTGCAGTCGCGCCAGTTCCACGTCGGATGCAGGGCGCGGTTTAAGTGCGGTCAGGTGTTCAGTCAGGCCTGCCACATCGAGAAGGTTTTTCATCCGTCGCTTGGTTTCGGGATTTTCTGCATTCTCGCCGGGCTGCACGGTCAGACCGGCCGGTACATAAAGAGCGGGTGAACCAGTATCATGCCAGAGGTACAGTTCATGAAAGACAAAACCGGTGGGCATCGATAGCTCCTCAGATAAGGGTTCTGTCGCGATTATTGGTGCCAAAAGCGCTGACCGTCCAGAGCATCAACCTACCAGAGGGTTTGCGCCGCACGACCGGGCCATTCCTTGTCATAGGCAGCGCCGTCGATTTCCCCCCTGGTCATCTCGGCCAGCATATCGCCCACCGATGGCAAACCGCCCGCCTGGTCGCCGTCAACCCAGACCCGCGCACGCATCAGGGCACGGGCGCATTGGGAATAAATCTCCTCTATGGCAATCACGATAACGCTGCGGGGTGTTTTGCCATCGCGGGTGAAACTGTCGCACAGCATCCTGTCGGCACTGATCTTTGCGTGGCCGTTCACGCGCACGACATTGTTCGAGCCGGCCACAAGGAACATCAGGCTGACTCGTCCGTCCGAAACGATGTTGCGCAGGCTGTCAATACGATCATTGCCGCGCCAATCGGGCATCGCCAACGTGCCCGGATCAAGTTCGCGCACAACCGGACCGTCATCGCCGCGCGGGCTGCCATCGGTGCCTTCGGGGCCAACTGTAGACAGAATGCAGAGCCGGGATTTCATGATCCAGTCCCGGTAGGTCGGCGTCATCTGCCGCGCGACTTTGACAAGCGACGCCTGGCCGGGCTTGCCGTAGAGAGCTTCCAGTTCAGCGAGGGTTTCGATGAAATCCAACTGCTATCCTTTGGTGTCAAATCCCGCCTCGGCCATCAGCCGGTCAGAGGCGGTTTCTATCACCGGCTCAATTTCCGCCATGAAGGCATCGACCGATTTGCCTTTTGCAATTCGCGGCAGAAATTCCACCACGGCAAGGCCGGGTTTGCGCAATATCCCGTGGCGGGGCCAGAAAACGCCAACATTGGTTGCGGTAGGCACGCAGTCCTGCCCGACTGCGGAATAGAGCACGCCAA
>JAOUMG010000206.1 GCA_029881635.1 Paracoccaceae bacterium
ACATTCAGCCAGCGGCATTCCGCGTTCATCGACCAAACAACCGAAGAACGGCACTATCCGCTCAACCACATCAAACCCGGTCAGGCGCGGTATGAGGTCATCGACTCGATGCTCTCGGAATATGCTGTGCTTGGCTTCGAATACGGCTATTCGCTGGCCGAACCCAACGCCCTGGTGATGTGGGAGGCGCAGTTCGGCGATTTTGCCAATGGCGCGCAGATCATGTTCGACCAGTTCGTCAGCTCGGGTGAAAGCAAATGGCTGCGCATGTCGGGCCTCGTCTGCCTTCTGCCGCATGGTTTCGAAGGGCAAGGGCCCGAACATTCCTCGGCCCGCCTCGAACGCTTCCTGCAGCAATGCGCGCAGGATAACTGGATCGTGGCCAACTGTTCCACGCCCGCCAACTATTTCCACATCCTGCGCCGCCAGCTTCACCGGACCTTCCGCAAACCGCTGATCCTGATGACGCCGAAATCGCTGCTGCGCCACCCGATGTGCATCTCGGATGCCGAAGATTTCACCACCGGATCAACCTTCCACCGCGTCCTCTGGGACGACGCGCAAAAGGGCCATTCGGACACGAAACTGGTGGCCGACAAGAAGATCAAGCGGGTGGTGATGTGTTCGGGCAAGGTCTATTACGACCTTCTGGCCGAACGCGATGCCCGCGGTATCGACGATATCTACCTGCTGCGCCTTGAACAGTTCTACCCCTTCCCCGCGCAATCCGCGGTGAAAGAGCTGGGCCGCTTCAAAGACGCCGAGGTCATCTGGTGTCAGGAAGAACCGAAAAACCAGGGGGCCTGGACCTTTGTCGAACCCAATCTGGAATGGGTGCTGAACCGGATCAAGGCCAGCCACACCCGTCCCCGCTATGTCGGCCGCCATGCTTCGGCATCGCCGGCAACCGGCCTTGCCAGCCGCCACAAGGCGGAACAAGAGGCCATCGTCAACGAAGCCCTGACCCTGGGGGACGCAAAGAAATGAGTATCGAGGTTCGCGTCCCCACCTTGGGCGAAAGCGTCACCGAGGCGACCGTGGCCACATGGTTCAAGAAACCCGGCGACGCGGTCGCAGTCGATGAAATGCTGTGCGAGCTGGAAACCGACAAGGTCACCGTCGAGGTGCCCGCCCCAGCCGCCGGAACCCTTGCCGATATTGTCGCCGCCGAAGGCACCACCGTGGCCGCTGGCGCGCTTCTGGCGCAGATAAATGAGGCCGGCAAAGCCGCGCCTGCAGTGAATTCACCCCAAAGCGCGGCACCCGCGCCAAAAGCCGATGAGGGCAAGATGACAGATGTAATGGTTCCCACCTTAGGCGAAAGCGTCACCGAGGCGACCGTCTCGACCTGGTTCAAGAAGGTCGGCGATGCCGTCGCCGTCGATGAAATGCTGTGTGAACTTGAAACCGACAAGGTCTCGGTCGAGGTTCCCTCACCCGTCGCCGGCACCTTGTCTGAAATCATCGCTGCCGAAGGCAGCATTGTCGATGCCAAGGCACGGCTGGCCGTCATCGCCGAAGGCGCTGCCGCTGCCGCGAAACCCGCGAAATCGGCCCCCGCCGCGGCAGCCGCACCAGCACCGGCAAAATCCGCCAAGGATGTCGAAGATGCCCCTTCCGCCAAGAAAGCCATGGCGGAGGCCGGGCTGTCCGCAGATCAGGTCACCGGTACCGGTCGCGATGGCCGCATCATGAAGGAAGACGTGGCCAAGGCCGCCGCGGGCCAGACAGCCGCACCGGCAACCCCCGCCCCGGCCAGCCCGGCCCCTGCCCCCGCAGCAGCCCCGCGTGCGCCCAGCCGGGCCGAGGATGCGAGCCGCGAGGAACGGGTCAAGATGACAAGGCTCCGCGCCACCATCGCCCGCCGCCTCAAGGATGCACAAAACACCGCCGCGATGCTGACGACCTATAACGAAGTCGACATGTCCGCCGTGATGGAACTGCGCAACGCCTACAAGGCCGACTTTGAAAAGAAACACGGCGTGAAGCTCGGCTTCATGTCCTTTTTCGTCAAGGCCTGCAATCACGCGCTGAAAGAGGTGCCCGAGGTTAATGCCGAAATCGACGGCGGCGATGTCGTCTATAAAAACTATGTCCATATGGGCGTGGCTGTCGGCACGCCCACCGGCCTTGTGGTGCCGGTGGTGCGCGATGCCGACCAGATGGGTTTCGCCGCAATCGAGAAAAAGATTGCCGAACTCGGCCTGCGCGCCCGCGACGGCAAGCTGAGCATGGCTGAAATGCAGGGCGGCAGCTTCACTATCTCCAACGGCGGCGTCTATGGCTCGCTCATGTCCTCGCCCATCCTCAACCCCCCGCAATCGGGGATTTTGGGAATGCACAAAATCCAGGACCGCCCGGTGGTGGTGAACGGCGAAATAACCATCCGTCCGATGATGTACCTCGCCCTTTCCTACGACCACCGCGTTGTTGACGGCAAGGGTGCTGTGACCTTCCTCGTCCGGGTGAAAGAGGCGCTGGAAGATCCGCGTCGGTTGCTGATGGATTTGTGAATGCGAATGCTTCGCACAGCTTTGTTCATTGCCAAACTTGGACTTTGCGCTCCAATGGCCGCTGTGTTTCTGTTCGGATTGGGAGCGGCTTACTTCGCCGAAGCGATGCTTTACGACGCGTTGAATAATCAGAGTGCGCCTATGATTTCGACAGCGTTCTTTCGGATTGCCTACGTGGGGCATTCTGCACTCGCGTTTCTGTTCATTTACAGGGCTTTGACACGCGACTTCCTATCACCTGCAACAATCCTCAAGGGTTTCATTGTCACAGGTTTGGTCGCAATTTTCTTCGGAAAGAGCGATCTCGCCCAAAGCCTCGCCGCGCAAGACTGGTTCGCGGTTAGCACAGGATTTGCGTTTTCAATGGGACCAATTTGCTTGTGTTTACTTCTAACCCTGATCGAAGACTATCAACACAACTGGGTCGCGCAAACATAACAAACTATCGTGGATTGCCGGGCGCAAGCCCGGGTTCACCCGCCGCCCCCGAAAAGGACCCCACAATGTCCAACGAACTGACCATTCTCGCGCTTTACGGCCTCTTCACCGCCCTTGTCCTGCTGCTGAAAGTCACCGGCATGTCGGGCCAGCTTGGCATGGGTTACCTGCTTTCCTCGCGTGATGAACATCGCACGCTGACCGGCATCACCGCCCGCCTCGACCGGGCGCTGTCGAACTCGGTCACCGCCATGGCTCTTTTCGCCCCGGTGATCCTGATCCTCGCCATCAAGAATGGCTTCAGCGCCGGAACGCTCACCGCCGCACAGGTGTTTCTGGTCGCGCGCGTTCTTTACGTGCCCGCCTACGGCTTCGGCCTTACCGGCATCCGCACGGCGCTTTGGCTGGCAGGGTTCGCCGCGACGGTCATTCTCTACCTCATGGCGCTGATGGTGGCGTGATTCATTCCCTGTCATCTGTTAACAGATGGCCAAGGGGCAGCACCCTTTGTCCCGACAGCTGTCGGGACGGATGCGGTACAGATACCAGACGCCTGCGGGACGCAGGCCAGACGCTGATTTTTGAAGGAGTATTCCATGGCTGAGTTCGACGTGATCATCATCGGTGCCGGTCCCGGCGGCTATGTCGGCGCCATCCGCTGCGCCCAGCTTGGCCTGAAAACCGCCGTGGTCGAGGGCCGCGAAACCCTTGGCGGCACCTGCCTCAACGTCGGCTGCATTCCCTCAAAGGCGCTGCTGCACGCCTCCCATTGCCTGCATGATGCCGAAACCAATTTCGCCAAGATGGGGCTCAAGGGAAAATCCCCCTCCGTCGATTGGCCCACCATGCTGGGCTACAAGGATGACGTCATCGGCCAGAACACCAAAGGCATCGAATTTCTGTTCAAAAAGAACAAGATAACCTGGCTCAAGGGCTGGGGTTCGATCCCCGAACCCGGCAAGGTCAAGGTCGGGGATGAGGTGCATGAGGCCAAGAATATTGTCATCGCCACCGGCTCGGAACCCTCCAGCCTGCCCGGCGTGACGGTCGATGAAAAGGTGGTTGTCACCTCAACCGGCGCGTTGGCCCTGCCAAAGATTCCCAAAACCATGGTGGTGATCGGCGCAGGTGTCATCGGGCTCGAAATGGGCTCGGTCTATTCGCGGCTGGGTGCCGAGGTTACGGTTGTCGAATACCTTGACGCCATCACCCCCGGCATGGATGCCGATGTGCAAAAGAACTTCCAGAGAATCCTGAAAAGACAAGGGCTTAACTTCATCATGGGTGCCGCTGTCCAGGGCGTCGAGGTCAAGCGTGGCAAGGCCACGGTCAGCTATAAACTGAACAAGAACGGCACCGAAGCCACGCTCGATGCCGACTGCGTTCTCGTCGCCACGGGCCGCAAACCCTTTACCGACGGCCTCGGGCTCGACGCGTTGGGGGTTGAAATGGAAAAGCGCGGCCAGATCAAGACCGACGGTCATTTTGCCACAAATATCAAAGGCATATACGCCATCGGCGACGCCATCGTGGGGCCGATGCTGGCCCATAAGGCCGAAGACGAAGGCATGGCCCTGGCCGAGATTCTGGCGGGCAAGTCCGGCCATGTGAACTATGATGTCATCCCCGGTGTGATCTACACTACCCCCGAAGTGGCCAGCGTCGGCGCCACCGAAGAACAACTCAAGGCCGAAGGCCGCGCCTATAAGGTCGGCAAGTTCGCCTTCATGGGCAACGGCCGCGCCAAGGCGGTTTTCCAAGGCGAAGGCTTCGTGAAAATCCTTGCAGATCAATCCACTGACCGCATTCTCGGCGCCCATATCATCGGGCCTGCAGCGGGCGAACTGATCCATGAGATTTGCGTCGGCATGGAATTTGGCGCCTCGGCCCAGGACATCGCCCTGACCTGCCACGCTCACCCGACATTCTCGGAAGCGGTGCGCGAAGCAGCACTTGCCTGCGGTGACGGCCCGATCCATTCCTGACACGGTCCTCCGTTTCAATCTGGCCCAAAAAACTCTGACGGAGTGATGCCCATCGCGCAGAAGAGGCAAGAGGCCCGGTTCGCCCGCTACCCGGCCAG
>JAOUMG010000208.1 GCA_029881635.1 Paracoccaceae bacterium
CGCCGTCAGCGACTGATGCTGCATATGAAACAAAATATGCAGCGGATGGGCAGGGACGAGGAAATGGATAAGGATCGAAGAGAAAAAGATCAGGTGTTCCAGCGGATGCATTGACAGACCCGACCAAGGACCGACGTTGATATTGCGGTGATGTAGACTGTGGGCGATCCGGTAGATCGGCCCCCAGTGCAACGCCCGGTGCACCCAGTAGAAATGGAATGATATCCAGACCGGTGTCAGCAAGAAGAGCACGACAAACCAAACCGGATTGGCCGCCCATGCCAGAATCGGTACCCAGCCATTGCCCATGGCCCAGAACATCAGCACTTCATATCCGGTCCAGAAACCGACCCCGCTTGTCAGCGTCCAGAACATATTGTCCCAAACCTGCCCACCCAAAGTGAATTGTCGACCTTTGCGGGCCAGATCACGGGGATCGTATTTCAGCCGGTCGCCCTGATGGCGAAAACTGAAAAAGAACAGATGCAGCCCGCCCGCGACCATCGTCATCAGGATGAGGTTCCTGAACCATATCCCGGCGATCCAACCTGGTGCGAGGGTTTTTGTCACATCAAGCGAAGGCTGAAACCACGCCCACGAGATCAGTGCAACACCGACAAGGATCGAGTTTTCCGCAATTGCCAGCCACCGCACTGCCAGCCAACGTGCCATCCGCACCGGATCGGGAGGCCAGGAAAAGAACGGCGAAACCCGGATCGGCACCGGCGGAACATGGTTCCATCCCGGAATCGGCGGGGTGGTCAAATCCGTCTTTTGGGTCATGGCGGGCGCCCTCGGCTCCATTGCAGATGCAACTTTGCGCCAGTCAGGAAAAAGAAGCAAAGTGGAAAATATCCCAAGCAATAGCGCTGGCCGGTGGCGCTTTGGGCCAGATACTCCCTAGCCCTTGTGAACCAGCAGGACGACACCTGCCGGATCAGATGTCCAATGCCCTTGCACGTCCCCAAGAGGTTCCAGTTCATCCCGGACGGGGCTATTTAGTTCTTCGAGTGCCTGATCGGGATCGTTTGAAAGGAATTCAAGCCAGATATCGACCTGACTTTGCCTTTCTACCCGGTCGATCCACAAAGTCATTTCGCCAAACGCAAAGGCAACGCTACCATCCAGTTCCTTTTTGGGTGTCAGCCCAACAAGGTCTCGGTAAAACGCGACCGTTTCTTCCCATTTGTACAAAGGCACTTTGATTGCGATGTTCTTGCCAGGGTTTAACATTGGGACCTCCGAATTCATCGTTCTGTTCGCCTGAGATAGAGCCACACCAAGGGCCGACTCAATCTACCCACCTTGAGCTCATTCGCCACTAGGAGTGACAGTCACTATTTCCCGTCATGCGGCAGCATAAAAGTGAGCAAATCGGGTTTATGAGCCACGTAGATCAAAGAAGTGAGGCGTGGTGAAGGATTTCCCCTCCCAGTTGTTGGTTCAAACTCCCAGACACCAGCGCAGTATCGCCTTTTGCGCGTGCAGGCGGTTTTCGCTTTCGTCGAAAATGACTGATTGCGGACCGTCCATGACAGCGTTGGTTGCCTCTTCGTTACGGTGCGCGGGCAGGCAATGCATGAACAGGGCATCGGGGTTGCCCCTTGCCATCATCTCTTCGTTCACCTGATAGGGGCGCAACTGATTGTGGCGCCGTTCACGCGCGCTTTCGGGGTCATGCATGGAAACCCAAGTATCGGTGACAATCGCATCCGCCCCCTTGGCGGCTTCCAGCGGGTCGCGCGTGATCTCGACCTTCGAACCCTTTGCCCGCGCAAATTCGACCGCACGGGGGTCCGGGTCAAGCGTTTCCGGCCCCGTGAATGTCAGGTCAAAACCGAACTGGCCCGCCGCATGCAGCCAGCTTGAACAGACGTTGTTGCCATCCCCCGACCAGACGAACTTGCGCCCTGCAATGGGGCCGCGATGTTCCTCATAGGTCACGATATCGGCCATGATCTGGCAAGGGTGGCTGGCATCCGTCAGCCCGTTGATCACCGGGACTGTGGCGTGTTCGGCCATCTCGTGCAGGGTCGCCTCTTCAAACGTGCGCAACATGATCAGATCGACATAGCGCGACAGGACCCGCGCCGTGTCAGCGATGCTTTCGCCGTGCCCCAGTTGCATTTCCTTGCCCGACAGGATCATCGTCTGCCCGCCCATCTGGCGCGCGCCCACGTCGAAAGACACACGCGTCCGGGTCGATGGCTTTTCGAAGATCAGCGCAATCATCCGCCCGGCAAGCGGCTGTTCGGCATCTGTCGTGCCCTTGGGCAAACCACGGCGCGCGGTTTTCATCGCATGGGCGGAGTTGATCATGTCCCGCAAGGCAGCAGGATCGGTTTTGTGAATATCGAGAAAATGGGTCATGTGACTTTCCTGGTAACGGGGATGGGGCAGCGAAGATGCCCTAAACCCCGGTGGATAATTGGCCGGGCGGATGCCAAAAGCCGATGCCTTCCTGTTCAGGGCTTTGGCATGGCGGCCGCGGTTCGGTCCAGCCGCGCAACCGCCTCGGCGATGTCTTCATCGGTGATGGTCAACGCCGGAAGCAGACGGATCACGTTGTCGGCTGCAGGCACGGTCAGGATATGTTCGCCGTAGCCGGCCTTGACCACATCCGCCGGGGCGGGCTTGCATTTCAGGCCCAGCATCAGCCCTTGCCCGCGAACAGCCTCAAATACATTTGGATGGGCGGCGACCAGCCCCTCCAGTTTCTGGCGGAACAGGGCCGCTTTGCGGTTAACTTCGGCCAGAAAGGCCGGGTCGGATATGATCTCCACCACCTTTGCGCCGACAGCGCAGGCCAGCGGGTTGCCGCCATAGGTAGACCCATGCGTGCCCGCGACCATGCCTGCTGCCGCCCTTTCGGTGGCCAGCACAGCCCCGAGAGGAAAGCCGCCACCGATCCCCTTGGCCACCATCATGATGTCTGGGGTGATACCGGCCCATTCATGGGCAAACAACCGCCCCGTCCGGCCCATGCCGCACTGAACTTCATCGAGCAAGAGCAAAGCGCCCACTTCGTCGCACATCGCGCGCAGTGCCTTGAGGTCAGCGTCAGGCATCGGCCTGATGCCGCCCTCACCTTGCACCGGCTCAACCATGACGGCTGCCGTCTGCGGGCCAATGGCGGCTTTCAGGGCATCCATGTCGCCCCAGGGCAACGACCGGAAGCCCGGCATCAAGGCGCCAAATCCCTTGACCATCTTTTCCGATGCGGCCGCCGCGATCGCCCCGGTGGAACGCCCGTGGAACGATCCTTCGAATGTCAGAATTTCGATCCGATCGGGGCTGCCGGCATCCGACCAGTACTTGCGCACCATCTTGATCGCAAGTTCAGCGGCCTCGGTCCCCGAATTGGTGAAAAAGGCGGTATCGGCAAAGGTGGCACCACAGATCAGATCTGCCAGCCGCTGCTGTTCCGGGATCTGGTAAAGGTTGGACACATGCCAGACACGGCCCGCCTGTTCGGTCAGGGCGGCCACCAGATCGGGATTGGCATGGCCAAGTGCGTTGACTGCTATCCCCGCAGCCAGATCCAGATATCGCGTCCCGTCTGCCGTTTCCAGCCAGGAACCCTGACCTTTCACGAAAGCAAGGGGCGCACGGTTATAAGTAGGCAAAAGGGTCGGGATCATGGAACTACTCCGGAAAAGCGGAAGGCCAATAGGTGTCTCAGGCGGGGTTTCAAGTCAACGATGGGTTGGATGCGGCACTTGGCCACGCGGATCAATGCGTCAGGCGCGATAGGCGCGACGTCGGGGGCGGCAGGCAAGGCTGTTCCGATTGATCATACTCGCGACATAGCCCGATCATTCTTCTCTGTCTATCGAAATTCAGAACCGGCAGCGTTGAAACAGCCCTATCGAAGCGAAGAGCAAAAACCCGATCAGGGCGGGCGGGCTTGATTTCCGCGCCCCTCACTTGTATCTCAGCATGTCCCCCGGATAGAATGGGGTTAACCGCAGTCACGACCGCCTTGGGGGCGCATTGCTTTCTTGCCCCCCTTTCGGTCTTAGAAAACCCGAGGGTCATTCATGTCCTGGACCGATGAACGCGTCGAGACGCTTAAAAAGATGTGGGGCGAAGGCCAGTCGGCCAGTCAGATCGCCAAAGAGCTGGGCGGCGTCACCCGCAATGCCGTAATCGGCAAGGTCCACCGGCTGGGCCTGTCGAACCGCACAACCGGGGCCACCACGCCCGAACCCAAATCCGACCCAGCGCCCAAGGCTGACACCCGCAGTGCTGCGGCAAAACCGGCAGCGGCAAAGGCTGAGCCAAGGCCGATCCCGCGCACCGAAAGCGCGCAGCCCCCGGCGCAACCGGCCTCGATGCGCAACCGGATCATTCCGGCAGGCCAGCCCCTGCCGCCGCAGCCTTCTGCAGGCGAGATCAGCCCCGAAGCACTTGCCTCGGTCCGCGAAGTTGAAAAGAAGGCCAAGCGTATCAGCCTTATGGAACTGACAGAACGGACCTGCAAATGGCCCATCGGCGATCCCGCCACCGAGGATTTCTGGTTTTGTGGCCTCGCCACCCAGCAGGGCAAACCCTATTGTGACGCCCATGTCGGCGTGGCATTCCAGCCGATGTCATCGCGACGCGACAGGCGGCGGTAAGAGGTAGAGCGCAGCTAGCCCTCTATCCGCGCATTGGCAAAGTAATCCAAGGGTCCCCCGGTGACCGCCATCATTTCCATCAACAGTCTGTCGAAGGCCTATGCCGGCGGCACTTCGGCGCTCAGCGATGTGTCGCTGGAAATAGAGGCAGGCGAAATCCTTGCCCTGCTCGGTCCCAACGGGGCGGGCAAGACCACACTGATCTCGACCATCTGCGGGCTGGTGACGCCTACATCGGGTAGTGTCACGGTGGGCGGTTACGATATTGCCCGCGATTACCGCGCAGCCCGCGCAATGATCGGACTTGTGCCGCAGGAAATCGCCCTGGAATCCTTTGAAACCGTGATCAACACGGTCCGTTTCACGCGCGGGCTCTATGGTCGGGCGCGCGACGACGCCTATCTGGAACGG
>JAOUMG010000207.1 GCA_029881635.1 Paracoccaceae bacterium
GCGAAAGTTGGGAAAGACCACGGGCTGGATACACCGTGCCACATTGCAGGCCAAAGGCGTCAAGATGATTGGCGGCGTCAACTATGACCGGATATCGCCGGACGGGCTTCACGTCAGTTTTGGGGCCTCGCGAGAAAACCCGACCCTTCTTGAAGTTGATTCGATTGTTCTTTGCGCCGGGCAGGAAAGTGAAACCTCGCTCGCGGCTGAACTGAATGAGGCGGGCAAGATCGTTCACGTCATTGGCGGGGCCGATTTGGCGAGCGAATTGGACGCAAAACGCGCAATTGACCAAGGAACTAGGCTTGCCGCCCGCATTTGACCGACCCGGATGTTAACGATTTGGCGACGATCGGCGGATTTTTGCCACTTTACCTTCGCGACAATACCCCTTTGTTGACCGTGCAACTCCGCATTCTTGCCTGAATTGGGGGTGATACCTGTCCTTGGCGGGCGAATGTATTTGACGGGTGCACAATGGATCGTTTGACGGAAATGGAGGCCTTTGCCACGGTAGTAGATCAGGGGGGATTTACGGACGCGGCGAAAAAGATGGGGATTTCAAAATCTGCTGTCTCAAAACATGTATCTTCCCTGGAGGCGCGTTTGGGGGCGCGGCTTCTGAACCGGACGACACGGCGTGTGTCTCCCACTGAAATCGGGTTGGCGTATTATGACCGGGCCCGGCGCGTATTGAATGATGCGGGGGAAGCAGATTCCCTTGTAACCTCAATGCAATCGGCGCCTTCTGGGCTGTTGCGTATATCGGTTGCGACAGATTTCGGGGTTAATCTGTTGTCGCCCATATTGGGGCAGTTCTTGCTCGAATATCCCGACATTACCGTGAACATGGTATTGAATAATCGTTTTGTGGAATTGATTTCTGAAGGCTTCGACATGGCCATCCGGGTCGGAGAACTGGAAGATTCCACGCTGCGTGCCCGTAAACTTACGGATACCGCCAAGCGCATGGTTGGATCACCCGCATATTTCCAGAAATATGGCCGCCCACAGAAGATCGATGACCTGAACGAACATAAACTGCTGCATTATTCCAATCAGGCTGCCGGCAACGTCTGGAAAATCACCGCCCCTTCGGGCGAAAAACGTCAGGTTCGCACCGCAGGCTGGTTGACTGTGAATGACGGGCAGTCGCTGTTGAATGCTGCCATCTCGGGCCTTGGCATCGCCTACCTGCCATCATTCCTCTACGCAGATGCGATGAAGCAGGGATTGGTCGAAGAGGCAATTCCCGAACTGCCGGTCGAAACGCTGGGTATCTATGCCGTATATCCGCCAGGCCGTTTCACCCAACCGAAAGTCCGCGCCTTCATCGACTTTCTTGCAGCGTCGTTCGTCGACAAAGGTCCGGACGCCTGGTGAATGCGACAAAGAATTTTTAGTGAGTGACCATTTTTAGCGTTTACTATTATTGGGTCGAGGTGATCATCGCCTCGACCCTTCTATTTTCGGTTCGACCTTCGGGTGACAGGTTCGATGCGCGGGGGCTGAGGAAACCGACACCATCAGCACTAAGCTGGGCAGGAGCGACGCCATAGTCATTGATCAGGTGTTGCCGGACCGACTGCGCCCGTTTGCGTGAAAGCGAAATATTAGCAACAAGCGATCCCTCGGCATCAGTGTGGCCGACCAGTGCTATGCGACGGTCGGGATTAGCCTTCAGGTATTCCGCAAGTTCAGCCAGTGAACGAAACTCTCCGGGGCCGAGCGCAACCGATCCGGTTTCAAATGCCAGATCGTCAAGCACAACCGATCCCGCTGCATTCAGACGTTCTGCAAGGTTACCCGCAGGTGCGACCACCTCTTTGACGACAGTGGGTGCGGCCTCTGCTTGCAGGATTGGGGTTTTTACCGGTGCGCCAACACGCGTCATCTGAACATAGCCGCTGTCGCTGGAACGGCTGACCAGCAGGCTTACGAAATCAGTATCGTCGCCATTGGTACGTTTGGCCGAAAGAAAGCGAAAATCACCCAGATCGACATGCATATCGGGTTCGGGCAACACTTCGGTTGAAAAGCGGAAATCAAACCCGCCGCAGGCATCTGTTTCGCATTCGAAAAGAACTTCGAACCCTTCCGCCTTCAACTGGTCGCGCAAGGGGGCAAGCAGTGCCATTGTGGTTTTTTCACCATCACGCACCCGCCAGGAAGTCTGGTTGACTTCGCCTTCCGCAGATTGGGTAACCATCCGGCCAGCAGACCACGGACCCACGGGCAAGGCATAGCTGCCCATGGTCTCAATTCTTTCGGCGGTGCGGCTGGCAGTGTTTGGTAGTGCAAGCGTGGGCGCGGCAAGGCCAACACCGGGCGAAAGACAAAGGATGATAACCGTTGCCAATCTCATCTATGGGCCCCGTGATACTCAGGGTTCGGCACCATTGCCGTGGCTGACGCCACACGATTGGTCATGTTGAAGAATCCGGTGACGGACGCAATGTCCCAGATGTCACGATCAGTAAATCCGGCGTCTCGCAGGGTCTGCCGGTCAGTTTCCTCGATCTTCGATGACGCTGTTGTCAGGATTTCCGCGAATTCCAACATTGCCCGTTGCCGCGCCGTCAGGGAGGCGACGCGCCAGTTCATCACCAGCGCCTCACCCAGCGTCGGGTCGCCGGAAAGTTCGCGCACGGCGGCACCGTGAGCGACCTGACAATACCAGCATCTGTTGATCGAAGACACAGTCACAGCGATCATCTCGCGTTCCAGTTTCGACAACCCACTATCCGCCAACATTATGTCATTATAAAGGTTGGTGAAGGCATTGAGCTTATCGATGTCAAAGGCATATGCCTTAAGGACATTCGGCACGAGCCCGAGCTTTTCAGCACAGATGTCAAAATACTTCCGCGTTCCATCAGGAAGCGGCGTGACCATGGGCAGGTCAAGTGCCGTCGGGTTGTCGTCACCTTGCTTCAACTGCTCCCCTTGCCTCTTGCGGGCTTATTTCGAGCGGTAGTGGTATTGTCCCACAATCTGCATCCCAAGAGAAGCATATAGAGCATTCGCACTGGCGTTGGCACGCGTGACAACCACGGAAAAGCGTGTAGCACCTTGATCTTGCGCCCAAACAGCCGCCATACGCATCATATTGACGGCGGCTCTTTGCCGACGTTGGTCAGGGGATACATGAAGGGCGTGTAGCATGGCGGTATTTTCGGCAACAGCCACGTAAGCGGCCCCTGCAGTGCGATCATTGGTGCGGCCCAGAATGGTGGTTTTAGGCAAGCTTGCGCGTTCCATTACTGCGACGCGGTCCGCACCGATATTACCTTCGGACCAGATGTCTCGCATGATTTCCAGCGGTGGCCAGATTGCGAAGGCAGACAGCCGCGGGGGCATGACAGCCAATGACACGGTGTCGGCAATGTACATGTTGACCGGATCGACGACAGCATAGCCCCTGGCTGCCAGGGCGGCATCAAGAGCATTTTCACCAGACCGAACCATGAATAAAGATCGCTGTCCCAGAGCCCGTTGCGTTTCTTCGGCGCGGTCAATGTCCTCATCGGTCCAATCGCCGGACGCCGTAGCCGATGAAACGCGCTGTCCGCCGCCCTGCCCGTCACGGACAATAAAGTTTCCAGCCGTCAAATACCTCGCCGCTGGCCAGGTTGCGTCAGTTACCGCAAAGAGATCAGTCATGCGTCAGTTGACGGGAAAAGAGCGGCCAGTCGCGACATTGCCGCTTCGATTCTGGCCGTGTCATGACCCCGGATGACAATGTTGGATCCGTAGGCGCCGTTCACGGTGAACGGATAAGACCCGAAACTGAGGTCTGAAAATTCGTCTGCCAGCGCACCCAATGGTCCCGCGATCACCCCTTCGCCTTGCAGGATGCGGAGGGTTTGGCTCAAGAGCGGTTGGCCGCCTGTCAGTTGTGGCAAAAGGGATGCGACCATGGCCTGAAAAATGCTTGGCACACCCGCCATCACATGGACGTTTTCCAGCGAAAACCCCGGCGCGATTGAGATCGGATTGGCGATGAGCGTTGCGCCATCCGGGATCCGCGCCATGCGCTGGCGCGCTTCATTGAACTCCATGCCGTTGCGTTGGTAATGCGCAGCAAGCAGGGCGTGCGCATCATCGCGCACCCCGATGGACACGCCGAAAGCAGCCGCAATGGCGTCAGCTGTTAAGTCATCATGGGTTGGCCCGATTCCACCAGAAGTGAACAGCTGGTCAAACGATTGTCGTAACGCATTGGTGGCTGCCACGATACTTGCATGGTCGTCACTGACAAACCGGACTTCCTTCAAGGTGATGCCGATACGGTTCAGTTCACCCGCCAGGTAATGCATGTTGGCGTCGCGGGTGCGGCCTGACAAAATCTCATCGCCGATTATCAGTATGGCAGCGGTTGGATTTGTGGACGGTTGACCTGACATGGGGATCATCCTTGCTTTTGACGTCAGGTATAGGCTGTCATTGACGGGCGTGAAAGCCCCCGGAGCTCTGGCCAAAGCCAGAATTGTTCACTATCTAAACTGCGCAAAGTGAAAAGGAAGTGGCTGGTGGATGAACCGCGCGGACGTCTGACCAAGGACGGCATCAGAATCTATGAGGCAACGGATTTCGCCGGGATGCGAAAGGCCGGTCGGTTGGCGGCCAGCATTCTTGACGATGTGGCGCAGTTGGTGGTGCCCGGGGCAGGGACAGCGGAGCTGGATCAGTTCATTAACGAACGCGTCGAATCTGCTGGCGCCAAATCAGCGACCATCGGGTATCGGGGGTATCAGCATGCCTCGTGTATCAGTGTCAATCATGTGGTTTGCCACGGCATTCCCGGCAGCCCGATACCAAAATGGAAGAATGAAACGAACTCAACAAGGGAAGATCCGACAAGGCCCGACGGAACCCTCCGAACCGGTGATATACTGAATATCGATGTCACGGTAATCGTCGATGGTTGGTACGGTGACTCAAGCCGTATGTATGTGGCAGGGCAGCCCAAAGGCTATGCTGCCAGACTTATTCAAGTGACCCATGACGCGTTGTTCAAGGGGATCGAA
>JAOUMG010000209.1 GCA_029881635.1 Paracoccaceae bacterium
TAAAGGTATCGAAGATCCGCGCGCCCATGTCGCCGATGTTGAAAATAGGTTCATAGGCCATGAAAGTTTCAACCAGCACAACGGAATCTCCGACCGGCATCACCGGAATACGGTTGGCCTGAAGGTTGATTGTCGTGTCGGTATGCACAGGGTGCGAGCTGGTCGCATAGGACCAGTAGATCTTGTATTTCGTGTTCACGGGATCCCACTCGACCACGGAAACACGAACCCAGGTTGGCTTTCTTGAGAACGTCAGATAGTCGAACAACGTGTTCATGCCGTCGATATAGGCCGGATCAAGATCCTGGGTTTGCCGAGATACAAGGTCTGCAACCGTATAGGCGGCCTTCAGGTTGACGTTTTTCTGGCGAAACGCGTCAAAGAACTGGAATGACGCGATATACCACCAGATCAGGAATGCGAAAGCAAGCACACCTTCGGTCGGAATTGATCCGCGCGTTTCGTCGCCAAATTGGCGGCCATAAACCTTCAGACGTGCATAAAGAGACATGTCAGCTCCCTACTTTCGGTTCGTTCACAAAGGCGGTCGATGAAACCAGCGAATAGGCACCGGTGTCGTCTTTGGGCAAATGGAAGCCGAGACCAGTCATCGGGAACATCGGATCGAATTTGACGCAGGCACGGATCAGCATCATTTCGTCGCCGCCACCGGTCTGGAATGTGGTCAGCGCGTTGATGTCAGATGTAGTGTCGGCGCGGTCGATACAGGTGGGGCCGGACGATAGCGGCACCCATGCCGTAGTATCCACCGAACGCAGTTCGACCAGAACAACATTCATGCAATTCGGAATCAGCCCCGCGTTGTTGCAAACGATCTTTTTGAAATCTTCGTGCTTCATGTCGTCGTAATAGCCCAGACGCAGGCCGCGTACCGCCATGTCCAGGCCGCGTTCAAGCATGACATGCCGGACCATAAGCAGGCCCATTTCCAGCGAGGAAACCACCAGGATCAGGAAGAAGGGCAGGAAGATGACGAACGGGATTGTCGCCGTGCCATCTTCCTCTTTGGCCTTTCGCGTGAACCAGCCGCGCATGGATGTCATGAATTGTCCCATTAGTGGGTCAGCCTCAGTTTGTTGATTGAGTTAACGATGCCTGCAAAGGCCGCGTCGATTCCGCTGGCGCCAAGTGCCGCATAGTAGTTCGCATCTGCACTGGCACAGTTCTTGAGCAGGTTTTGACCCGAAGTCGGCGCTTCGAAGGCGATCGAATAGATCCTGATGTCCTTGTCGGATGCCTTGGCTGCGTTACACATGGCAATTGTCAGATCATCCTTGTCCGGGTTGGTGCCGGTGTTGATATAGGTGTTGGCAACCGGATTGGTGTACTGCCCTGGCCGCCAGCTGTTGCGCAACGAACTGCTGCCGTAGGCGTCGTAGATGATTTCATCCGAAAAGTAGTACATGGACATGGCTGACCAGACTTCCGGCCAGGTCATCTGGACGGCTTCGCCGGTTTCGCCCGACCCGTCGCCCCAAGGCTGATCACGCCATTGATCTTTGTAGAACGA
Source organism: Paracoccaceae bacterium (assembly GCA_029881635.1). Taxonomy (GTDB): domain Bacteria; phylum Pseudomonadota; class Alphaproteobacteria; order Rhodobacterales; family Rhodobacteraceae; genus Albidovulum. The sequence continues at coordinate 1,532 of JAOUMG010000209.1, forward strand.
AAAGTATTTCCCGGTTGAGGGGTTATAGAGTGAGTATCCGTTCTTGTTCGTCAGGCTATAGGCGGTGTTCGTGTATAGCAGGCTGACACCATGATCATACTGATCGCGCAGGCGGTATTCGGTGGTATTGGCGCCATCCGTCATCAGAACGATGATCTTCAGAGCCTCTTTATCGGTGTAGACATAAGGCCGCTCAGAGAAGGTATTGGGCAAATCACCATCTGCGATCATGTCATCCACGACGCTTTGCAACGATGGGTCAAGCAGTGCTGTGCCCCATTTCATGCCAATATCGATCGAGGTGTTGCCCGAAGCGGACAGGTTGTCGATATAAGTCTTCAGCGCTGAGGGTGAATCGGAAAACGGCATGATCCGACGGCTTGCTTCTGTCGGGCAATTGGTCAGATATGGTGGCTTGGCTTTGTAGAATGGATCGAAGTCGCCATTGCGCTGGTATACGCGCGTGCCTACGCCAAATCCCATATCCATCGATGTCTTGGTATAGTCAGCCGGGGTGAATTCGATGCAGTTGGACACTGTCTGTTCATTGGTGACGTTGAAATGCGATAGCAGATCAGGACCAGCGCTGACTTGTGTCGAATAGGGAATGATCGAAATGGAAACTTTGCCCGCTTCGCCGGATTCAAAGATCTTGTCGACAAAAGCCTTGGCCGCCGGCTTGAGGTTAACCAGGCGGTTATTGCTGTTCATGGACCCTGACACGTCAAGGATCAGTGAAATTTCAAGCTGCCCGACGCTTTCCTCGGCGGTACTTGCCGCCGTTGTGTTCAGGTAGGGGATGTCGATACCGGCCATGTTCATGAACCAGGTGGGCATCACCTCCGCTACCGAAATTTCGACCTTGCGATAATCACCGGTCGAAGGCTGAAATACCTTGATGTCCGCATCTTTCGGCGGTGTCAGACCCGCCTTGAGGAAGTAGTCTTTCACGACGTCTTTGGGCGCCAATGTCTGATCAAGGTCGGCAGCGGCCAAGGCAGCACGGTCGATGGTGTTTTGCAGCATCGTGCGACGCTCTTCAAAACGCATCAGATCGAGCGCGACGCCCGCAAGCAAAAGCATCATGACAAAACAAAACAGACCGAAGATCAGCAGCGATCCGTCTTCCTCGCGCCGAAAGCGTTTGAACGCACAGCGCAATGTTGCATTGTTGTATTCCACGGCATCCGCCGTTTTATGCAGGATAGCAGCAAGCAGTGTCATCACGTACCCTTTCAATCGGTGTGTGTTCGTGTGGGCAGATCCACAAAACACACCGCCTTCCCAAGACTTTTCGGTTGTAGTTGCGTCAGAAATAGGGCGCGACTTGCGGCAAAAATGTGGCAAAGCTCTGCAATCGGGCTGATTGGGACAGATTCAATTACGATCAGCATTCGGCAACGCGGATCGTCGTCGGATTGAAGACAATGGCAGTAACAATTTTCGGAGTGCAAGCGGTCCGCGGGGTCATTGCGGGTCTATTGCGAGATACCCGAAATACTTCTGGGTCCGGCGGTTTTGTTCAATTTGAATACCCTTTGTGTTTATTTGATCGTCTGTTAACCAAGGACGAGTAGTTTTTTGGGTCTAAGGATGCAGAAGCATCCAAGTGGCATATTTGCTTTGCATCCCCAGGAGCGGTTGCATTGCGTTCAGGGAGGAATCACATGGCCGTCAAGGGTGAGCCGAGTTTTCGGGAATCAGTTGATCTGATGTTCAACAGGGCAGTCGCCCATATGGATCTTTCTCCGGGGCTTGAGGAGAAAATCCGGGTCTGCAACTCGACCTATACGGTTCGCTTTGGGGTACGGCTGCGCGGGCAGATCCAGACATTCACCGGCTACCGATCGGTTCATTCGGAACATATGGAACCGGTAAAGGGCGGCATTCGATTTGCCACCAGTGTCAATCAGGATGAAGTTGAGGCGCTGGCCGCCCTGATGACCTTCAAATGCGCCCTGGTTGAGACGCCTTTTGGCGGATCAAAGGGCGGGCTCTGTATCGACCCGCGCGAGTATGATGAGCATGAGCTTGAACTGATCACACGCCGCTTTGCCTACGAGCTTATCAAACGCGATCTGATCAACCCGGCCCAGAACGTTCCCGCCCCGGATATGGGAACCGGGGAACGCGAAATGGCCTGGATCGTTGACCAGTACAAGCGGATGAATACCACAGATATCAATGGGGCCGCTTGCGTCACCGGTAAACCGATCAATGCAGGGGGTATCCAGGGCCGGACAGAAGCCACCGGCAGGGGCATTCAATATGCCTTGCGCGAATTCTTCCGCCACAAGGATGACATGGCTGCGGCAAAGCTTGCCGGGACGCTGGATGGCAAGACGGTAATCGTTCAGGGTTTGGGGAATGTGGGCTACCACGCGGCAGAGTTTCTGTCGACCGAAGACGGTGCCCGGATAACCGGCATCATCGAGCGCGATGGCGGTCTCTGGAACCCCAAGGGCATGAATGTTCAGGCCGTGTTCGACTGGATGCGCGCCAATGGCGGCGTGGCCGGTTGCCCGGAAGGCAAACATGTGGCCGATGGGGCGAAACTGTTGGAAGAGGATTGCGATATCCTCATTCCCGCCGCGATGGAGGGCGTCATCAACCTTTCCAACGCCAAGCAAATCAAGGCGTCGCTGATCATCGAGGCCGCCAACGGCCCGATTACAGCGGGTGCAGACGATATTTTGCGGAAAAAGGGCGTGATCATAATTCCCGACCTTTATGCCAATGCAGGCGGCGTTACCGTGTCTTACTTCGAGTGGGTCAAAAACCTCAGCCATATCCGCTTTGGCCGGATGCAGCGCCGCCAGGAAGAGGCCCGCCACCAGATCCTGATTGATGAACTCGAACGCCTTTCGGCCGACAAGGGGTTGGGCTGGTCGCTGTCACCCGGATTCAAGGACCAGTACCTACGGGGTGCGGGTGAACTTGAACTGGTCCGTTCCGGCCTCGACGACACGATGCGTGCGGCCTATCAGTCGATCAGCAACGTCTGGCACAGCCGCAATGATGTCACCGATATGCGGATGGCCGCTTATATTGTTGCCATCGAACGCGTCGCTGCCAGCTATCGTTCCAAAGGTCTTTGACGGCACGCGAAAGACACAACCCCATCGGCAGGAGGGCAGCCGGTGGGGCCAAGCTGGTATCGGCGCATCGGCCGATGGCAGGCGCAATGGCCCGTTGGTCATAATGGCCAGACGATCAGGATCATAGGCAAGCCAACCGCCACGACCAAAATCTCCAGCGGCAGGCCCATTCGCCAGTAATCGCCAAACCCATAGCCGCCAGGACCCAGGATCAGCATGTTGTTCTTGTGCCCGATGGGGGTCAGGAACGCACAGGATGCCGCGACGGCCACCGCCATCAGGAACGGGTCTGGCGATGCCCCCAGGCTGCGCGCCATGGCTATGCCGACCGGGGCCGCAACGATCGCGGTCGCGGTGTTGTTGAGCACATCCGACAATGACATTGTCACCACCATGAG
>JAOUMG010000210.1 GCA_029881635.1 Paracoccaceae bacterium
GGACAGTGTTGAAGACGAACGGCTTGCGGACGAACTGAACCAGTCGCGCAAAGTGATCGAAGCGCGGATCGATCAAGAAGTAAGACATTTTGCACCGCCTTACGGCATCGCCGGAGCAGTTGCCAAAGGGCGTATTGCGGACCGCTATCTGACGTCTGTTGGAACGCAGCTTGGGCAGGCCCATTTGGGATCAGATGTATTCGATCTGCCTAGAATCGAGATGTTCTATTTTACCGATCCGGCCCGCTGGCGGGCGCATTTGGCCGGTCGGGGTGGCGCCTATTTTGCCAAGCGGCGCGCCTTGCGGACAATAAAAGGTGCTCTGATGAAGCCGTGGCGGGGCCTTTAGATGGGTCATGGAATCCGGTGGTGCCGACATCAACCGCAAGCTGTGATTATCAGATTGGCCCAAGAAAGTGAGGCCGCGGAATGAAATCCCTGCGCATCGTTATGTTTACAACCTTCTACCCGCCCTATTCCTTTGGCGGTGATGCCATAGGGGTGCAGCGGATGGCGCGCGCGCTGGCCGCGCGGGGGCATGACGTGACGGTCGTGCATGACGAAGACAGCTATCTGATCCTTGGTGGCAAGGTTCAGGCGGAAGGCGCGCCTGACGGGGTGCGGCGGATTGGCCTTCGTGCGAAGAACGGGATGTTGTCGAACCTGCTGACCCAGCAGTTGGGGCGGCCCGTGACCCACGCCGCGCGCATTCGCGAGATACTGGCCGAGCGCAAACCCGACATCATCTGGCACAACAATACCTCGCTGATCGGCGGGCCGGGCCTGTTGCCGATGGGTGAGGGGCTGAAGGTCTATGAGGCGCATGAACATTGGCTGGTCTGTCCCAGCCATGTCCTCTGGCGGTACGGGCGGGAGCTTTGCGACAAAAAGCATTGTCTGAAGTGCCAGATCAGTTTCAAACGCCCGCCGCAACTCTGGCGGCATACCGGCATGTTGGACCGTGCACTTGATCATATGAACCTGATCATCGCGAAAAGCGAATTCAGCCGGGCGAAGCACAGGGAATTCGGGCTGAGGCAGGAGATGACGGTGCTGCCCTATTTCCTGCCCGACCTGCCGGAACTGGCCGAACCCTATACAGGCCATCCGCGCCCCTATTTTCTGTTCGTGGGCAGGCTAGAAAAGATCAAAGGCCTGCAAGACGTCTTTCCGGCAATGGATCGCTATCCGGATGCCGACCTGTTGATCCTCGGCGACGGTGACTATGCGGATGAGTTGAAACGATTGGCGGCGGGGCGGCAGAACATTCAATTCCTTGGCCGCAAGAGCCCGGATGAACTCAACGCCTATTACCGGGGCGCGCTGGGTCTGATCGTGCCTTCGGTCTGTTATGAAACCTTTGGCATCATCCTGATCGAAAGCTTCCGTCTGGGTACTCCGGTTATCGCGCGCCAACTAGGCCCTTTTCCGGAAATTGTATCTGCGTCGGGTGGTGGTGCGCTTTTCGAAACCGAAGACGATCTGATTGGCGCGATGCGACAACTGCAAGCGGACCCGACTGGCCGGGAAAAACAGGCCAAGGCGGCCCGCAGTTCATTCGAGTCGATTTGGCGTGAAGACCGGGTATTGGAAAGGTACGGCGCGACATTTGCCAAAGCCGCCCACCGCAAAGGCGATGGCGCCCTTTCGAAGGCGCTGGAGGCAGGCGCATTTGAACTGGGCAGCGCCTGAGGTTCTATGGCGCCAACGCCCCGATACGATGTGCATTTGCCATTACGCTGAACGTGATCGTCGTGGCGGGGATCGATGGGAACACGGATGCATCGATTACATGCACCCGTTCCAAACCGGCAGGTCTGCCCAAAACATCTGATGTACCTGCCTCTTGACGGTTGGACATTGGCAATGTGGATCCCGCATGAAAGCTGGACCCCGGACTGCCGGGGCGGCTGGCAAATGTCAGCGCAACCAGCCCGACATTTCTCATGGCTCTGGCCATATGTTTCGTTGCCGCCTTGAGTGTGTGTTGCGTTGCGTTGTTTTCTTCCAGACGGGACGCGAGGCGGCCGTCAGGTGAAAGGCTAAGCCCGATTTTATGCGAATGATCCGAATGCAGGAATATCTGGGCAACGATCAGACGCCGTGACAGCGCGGTCAGAAAGGGCTTTGCAAATGGTATTTTACGCCCGTAACTGGCGTGAAGATCGCGGGCGAAATAGTCGTTCCAAGTGTAGATCTGTGAATGCACCAAATTCGGAGAAATTGTTGGAACATCCATTTCCATGAAGATCTGCGGAAGCGTGTGGTAAGCCCCTTGATCCGGTTGGCTTTGATTTTTCCATCGTTGCAGCATCGGCAAAAAGGCATGCTGGCTGTCTTTCAACATCAGTTCGCGATGTTCAGGGGCCGAACTCAGCAGAATACGGGCGGTTTCCAATACACCGGTACCAAGGAAAACCCGATTGCCAACAAGAACGGAACCATCTGCCAGATGCAGGGTGACACCTTTGCTGTCTTCGGCGAAACGCAGAACAACAGCGCCGGGCTGATAGCTGAAATTCGGGTGGGCACGAAGATATTTCAGCGTATCTTGTGCAGACCAGATCAACCCGAATGGGCACCCGTGAAGGCACATACCGCAACGATGGCAAGATGTGCTCACAGCCTGCCGCGCGCCACCCGAAAAAATTCCAATTCCTGCCAACGCATCGCGTTTGGTTGCCAGTCGCGCCAGCAGTTCTGTGGCTTGATGGCTTGGTTGAATACGGTCTTGTCCGTTCAAGCCATACGCGGGCAAAACCCTGTCGAGATCGTCGGAACCACCCGCAATGGGCAAGTATTCCGCCACCGCCCGATAATGCGGGGCAAGTTCATCGGGCGAAACAGGCCAATCAGAAATATCCTGATCCCTGTATGGCAATACAGCCGACCCCCATAGGTTTGAAAGCCCGCCCACCGCGTAGGATGCGCGAAGTGCGAACCAGTCCGGGGCATCGGAAATCGTGGCGTTGGCTGGTTCCATCGCAAAGTCCGAGCCAAACCTCCGCACCTGACCCAGCGGTGTTTCATATTGTGGCTGCATCCAGGCCAGTCGCTGGGTTTCGTTCCAGCTGGCCGGATCAAGAGCAGCGAATGTGTCGCGTTTGGCCCCGGCTTGGGGCTCCAGCACCTTGCCGCCGTCCAGCATTGTGACGAGACGCCCACGGGCGAGCAGCGCCTTCGCTGCGGAAACACCCGCCGGACCAGAGCCGATGACGATATCGCCCATGCTAGTCTCGTTTCAGGATGACGATATCACCATCGCCTAAAGTACCGCGGAAATAACCCACTTCGGACAGAATCGCGTTCCTGTCGGTGGCGAGTTGTGGCACATCCCGAAAACTGCGCGCTGGAAAGCCGATTACCAAGATTACCGGCCCGGGTTCGGCCATCGCTGCATCATATTCGTCGTTGGTGAAAATGACCGGCCAGTCAGCTTTGAAATACTCGGAAAAGATCGGGCCTGTGTGGCCAACCGAAAAGACCCTGTCGCCTGGGCTGCGCATATCCTCAACCAAATTATATGCGCCAATCAAATCCTGCTTGGGAAAATCGTAGTTGCGTTTGGCAAGAAAGGCCGAAATCGCGACCATAGCGATGACAGCGACCACGAAAAGACCGCGCGACACGCGCTCTCCCCCCAAGAAGAGCGCCACGACGGCGCAGGAAATCCGCACCCCCATCACGATCAGCAACATGAGAAAGCCGATGTCGACGAAGAAGAAGCGCGGCCAGATGCGCATGCCTACAACCATCAACAGCGCGACTGTCAGGCCGATATGCAGGAAAGTTATCTGCGCGAAATAGGGAGCGTCGCGATGGAGGGCAACAGCCCCCAACAGCGACAGCACCAGCACAGCAACACCCACCAGTGCCACCAGTGGCCCGGCCTGACCAATCCCCGTCCGGATCGCCTCGGCGGCGGTCCAGATCGGATTCTGATACTCCTGCATCACGTCTGTCGCCGATCCCTCTGCCACTGTGGATACGGTATGGTAGAGGCTTGGCAGGATCGGAAGATAAAGCAGCACCGTGATCAGCCCGCCAATCAGAAACCCAAGGAAGGGCAGGCGCAGCGTAGGGGCATCAAGCCCGCCCCGCACCGCACGGGTAATCACAATGCCAAGCCAGAGTACGCCCTGTGCCATGAAAAAGAAGGTGCCTGTCAGGTGGGTAAAGACCGCTGCGGCCAGACAAAGCCCGTACAGCACCCATATCTTTCGGGTGGGCGCGGCCATCCCGCGCAAAAACAGGATCATGCCGAGCGTAGAGAAGAAGGCCAGCCCGGTATAGCCGCGTGCGTTCTGGGAAAACCAAATCTCATGATATGAGAGTGCCAACAAAAGCGTGGTGATATGAGCAATTGCCGATCCCGCAATGTCCCGCGCGAGAAACCACATCGCCGCCAGCGTTCCCATGCCCAAGAGCATAGCGGGCAATCGAACAGCCCAAGGCGCGTCGCCAAACAAACCCATGGAAATCTTGGCGGCGATGTTGTGCAGGTAGTGGTGGTTCATCGAATAGCTTTGAACCATATCACCCCAGCTAAGATTTACGTGTGAGACAAGCGTCTGAATTTCGTCATACCATAAAGGAGCGTTGAGCCCCCAAATGCGCAAGGCGGCGGCAAGAATAAGAATCGCAGCCAGCCAGAGGTAATCCCGATTTCCAGTATGTTGCATGATGTGACTCAGGCGGCCATTGCCGAGCGTTTCTCAGCCACGATATCTGCAATGATTTCCGACAACGGGCGCCGAGGCCTAAAGCCGATGGCACGTTCGAGTTTCGATACATCGGGCAACCGTCGCGCCATATCCTCAAAGCCCTCCGGGTAAACGGACGCATAGGGTACCAGTTCGATCTTTGACTTGGACCCGGTTGCCGCAATTACCTGCTCTGCAAGCGACCGAATTGTCACTTCCTGATCGTTGGCAACGTTAAAAACCTGTCCTCTCGCGGCGGGTGTCGCCAATAGCCTGACCAAGGATTCCACTACATCGGCCACGTGC
>JAOUMG010000211.1 GCA_029881635.1 Paracoccaceae bacterium
CATTTTGCCCCATTTTTCCTTCAGCGTCGCAAAGGCAAGGTCAAGCGAGGCATCGTCCTGTACATCGGCATCGACCAGGATGGATGACCCAAGCGATGCGGCCAATGGTTCGACCCGTTTGCCAAAGGCTTCCCCCTGATAGGTGAAGGCAAGTTCCGCACCTTCTTCGGCCATCGCCTTGGCAATCCCCCAGGCAATAGAACGTTCGTTCGCGACGCCCATGATCAGCCCGCGTTTGCCCTGCATCAGTCCGGCCATATCAGATCACCCGAGATATTTGCTCATCACAAGCGTTGCGTTGGTGCCGCCAAAGCCGAAGCTGTTGGAGAGCACGGAATCGAGTTTGACGCCTTCACGGTATTTGGTGGCGATTTCCTCGGGCTTCAGTTCTGGGTCAAGTTCGGTGACATTGGCCGATGCAGCGATGAAATCGCCGTTCATCATCAAAAGCGAATAGATCGCTTCGTGCACCCCAGTGGCACCAAGGCTGTGCCCGGTCAGCGATTTTGTGGACGAAATCGGTGGCACTGTCCCTTCGCCGAAAACGCGCCTGATCGCCTTCACCTCGGTCACATCGCCGGCGGGGGTCGATGTACCATGGGCGTTGATGTAGTCGATCTTGCGCCCCTTGGGCAGGGTGGCCACGGCCAGACGCATGGAACGTTCGCCGCCCTCGCCGGAAGGTGCAACCATGTCATGGCCATCCGAGGTGGCGCCATAGCCTGTTACCTCGGCGTAGATTTTCGCACCGCGCGCCTTGGCATGTTCGAGTTCTTCCAGAACCACGACACCGCCGCCGCCGCCGATGACAAAGCCGTCTCGCGTGGCGTCAAAGGCGCGCGAGGCGGTTTCGGGCGTATCATTGTACTTGCTGCTCATCGCACCCATGGCGTCGAAAAGGCACGACAGGGTCCAGTCAAGCTCTTCTCCGCCACCGGCAAAGACGATATCCTGCTTGCCCATCTGGATCAGTTCGGTGCCATTACCGATGCAATGCGCCGAGGTCGAGCAGGCCGAAGTGATCGAATAGTTGACACCCTTGATCTTGAAGGGTGTCGCAAGGCAAGCCGAGTTGGTCGAGGACATGCAGCGGGTGACCATGAACGGGCCCATGCGCTTGGGCGCACCTTTTTCCATCACGATGCGGTGGGCTTCAAAGAAGTTCGACGTTGAAGGTCCGCCCGATCCCATCACAAGGCCGGAGCGTTCGTTCGATACGTCGCTTTCGTCCAGCCCGCTATCGGCGATGGCCTGTTCCATGGCGAGGAAGTTATAGGCAGCCCCCGGCCCCATGAAGCGCAGGTTGCGCTTGTCGATGTGATCTTCGAGCACGATCTGTGGCATGCCGTGGATCTGGCTGCGAAACCCGTGCTCGGCATATTCCGGGGCAAATACGATGCCGGATTTGCCTGCGCGCAAGCTGGCCTCGACTTCGGTTGCATTATTGCCGATGGGCGAGACGATGCCGATCCCGGTGATAACAACGCGGCGCATGGGCGCACTCCTTCTTTGTTCAGGTCAGCTGGTCGACAGCGCCACCTTCATATCCTTAACCAGATAGATAACCTCACCGTCGGCTTCAACACGCCCGTCGGCCACGCCCATGGTCAGGCGTCGGGTTTGCAGGGCTTTGGTGAAATCGACGTAGTAGGTCAGCATTTTTCGGTCGGGCCGTACCATGCCCGTAAGTTTCACTTCTCCCACGCCAAGCGCATAGCCGCGGCCTTCCCAGCCGCGCCAGCCGAGGTTGAAGCCGGTCAACTGCCAAAGACCGTCAAGTCCAAGGCATCCGGGCATGATCGGATTGCCGGGAAAATGGCAATCAAAGAACCAAAGGTCAGGTGTAATGTCGAATTCGGCCACGACATGGCCCTTGCCGTGTTCCCCGCGATCCTCTGAAATATCGGTGATCCTGTCCATCATGAGCATGGGGGGGGCCGGCAGCTGTGCATTGCCGGGGCCAAATAGGTCGCCCCGGGCGCATTTTAGCAGGCCTTCTTTGTCGAAACTGGTCGGATATTGCGCCATACCGCTCGTCCCCATCGCTCGCATTTTTGTCTAAGAACCCTCTATCATCGGGTCTGACCTCAGGGCAAGGGTGGGGCTTCATTGTGCTGACCTGGCTGCCTTTATTGAAACAGATTGATAATCGGGCTTTGAACCGCCTATATTGGCCCCGCACTGACAAATGACGGAACCTATGCAAAAGAGCGCAGAAGAACGCGGAATTCACTGGCTGACACGGGCAGGTCTGCGCCCGACCCGGCAACGCGTGTCTTTGGCTGCCCTTCTTATCGGCGATGGACAGAATCGGCATGTGACGGCAGAAAGCCTGCATGCGGCGGCGGATGCGTCAGGCGAGCCTGTCTCGTTGGCAACGGTTTATAATACGCTGAAGGCGTTTTGTTCTGCCGGGCTGATCCATGAAATCTCGGTCGATGGATCGCGCAGCTATTTCGATACGCGGCTGGATGATCATCCGCATTTCTACTGGGAAGACGAAGGTCGCCTGACGGATGCACCGGCAGAAGACCTTGAAATCGCCCGCCTGCCATCGCTGCCGGAAGGCGCCGAATTAAGCCGGGTTGATGTCGTCATACGGTTGCGGCGGAACTAGCAGCATTTTTGGGTTCCAGCCCAATGTCCCGTAAATCGTGTGTTCTTGTCGGACAGGCCTAAAACCATTGGCCCGGTTCCATCAGGCCAAGGTCCATCAGCTGCTGGGAATGCCATTCGAATTTGGTCGAGTTGTGCCAGGTAAAACTATGAATATCGAACATGCTGCCGGGATTGGTCCTTAGCGCCTTGGCGGTGCGGAACGATGCGATGGCCGCGGTCAGGTTGTGGTGCCAGGGGCATGTGTAGGTATTATATTCCTCGATATTGAAGGTATGGTCTTCCCTCAACTGCAGTCCCTTTTGAGCGCGAAAAAGTGCGATCCTGTCGATCTTGCGCCGCTTTTCGGGGATGTGTTCCTCAAACCGCCAGCGCAATCCGCCAAAGAAATCGAGCTGGCGGTCTTTGGGATGGCCGTGGTTGCCGGGATCCTTGCGCGCCAGAGCGTAATATCCCGACCGGTCCATTGTCGCCTCAGTCAGGCTGACGGCGTCGGGGTATTTTTCCAGATCGGGTGCGTAGAGGTCGACGACATAAGACAGCATCGCGTCGCGCCGTTCTTCGGTGTGAAAGGCGATCATTTCGCGGATATTGCGGTTTTCGCAAAAAGGATGAAAAAGGAATTCTGCATTGTAGCAATAGTAAAGCCAGGTGGTTTCAGGCGTTTCGCCGATCACCGCATTGACAGCTTTTGGCAATGCACCTTCTGCATGGGTGTCCCACGTAATTTTGTGAAGCACGTCGCATCCCGTTGCAGGCAGCACAATATCGGGTGGCGTGAACGCCAGGATCTGGCGAAAGCCAGCCTTTTCATGATGCTGGATCGTCGCGGCGATTTCGATGGGGTCCTCGATAAATATCAGCGCAACCGGGCCTTTGGCCAACAGCTCCGTCCCCCGGCCCAGAAAATCGTCAAGTGACGCGAAATCCATCAAAGATCCATTCATCCGAATTGTGAGCGCAGATTCGAATATGCACGGCGTTATTGCAAGGGCTGGTGAAGAGAGTTTTACCGGCCATTGCGGGCAGGGGTCGCTTTGCGCTAGGAACCCGGTCAATCCAAAGTGAAAAGGCGGCTGCCAATGTCCGGGCCGAAAAAGCTGTTTATCAAGACCTATGGCTGTCAGATGAATGTCTATGACAGTGAGCGTATGGCCGAGGCCATGGGGGCCGAAGGCTATGTTGCCACAGACGTAGCCGAGGAAGCGGATATGGTATTGCTGAATACCTGCCATATCCGCGAAAAGGCAGCCGAAAAGGTCTATTCCGATCTTGGTCGCCTAAAGCCGCTGAAACTCGCTAACCCCGATATGAAAATCGGCGTCGCAGGTTGTGTGGCCCAAGCCGAGGGTGATGAAATCCTCCGCCGGATGCCGATCGTTGATCTGGTCGTGGGCCCACAAAGCTATCACCGGTTGCCCGCGATGGCGAAGGCAGCACTTGAAGGGCGCAAGACGGTCGATACGGAATTTCCGGTCGAGGATAAGTTTGATCACCTTCCTTCGCGACCAAAAATTGCGGCCCGACCGGCCGCATTTTTGACGGTACAGGAGGGATGCGACAAGTTCTGTGCCTTTTGTGTAGTGCCTTACACCCGGGGGGCCGAGGTGTCGCGCCCGGCCGAACGGATCATGGCCGAAGCACGCGGGCTGGTTGAAAAGGGGGTGCGGGAAATCACCCTGCTGGGCCAGAATGTGAACGCCTACCATGGCGCCGGTGCCGATGGTGATTGGGGGCTGGCGCGGCTGGTGCGCGAACTGGCGAAACTGGATGGACTGGCGCGCATCCGGTATACAACGTCGCATCCCAACGACATGAGCGACGATCTGATTGCCGCCCATGGCGATGAACCAAAGCTGATGCCCTATCTGCACCTGCCGGTACAGTCGGGATCGGACCGGATTCTGAAGGCAATGAACAGAAAGCATACCGCCGATCAATATCTGAGGCTGATCGAACGCATCCGCGCAGCGCGCCCCGATATCATGATGTCGGGCGACTTTATCGTCGGTTTTCCGGGGGAGACGGACGAAGACTTTGAGGCGACAATGGACCTGGTGCGAAGCGTCAATTACGGCATGGCGTATTCTTTCAAGTATTCCGCAAGACCGGGCACACCTGCGGCAGAACGGGCCGAAGTTCCCGCAGATGTGGCAGACGCACGCCTGCAGATATTGCAGGCGCTGATCACGAGCCAGCAGCGCGCCGCCCAAGAGGCAATGGTTGGTCGCGAGGTTTCGGTGCTTTTTGAAAAGCCCGGGCGTTATCCCGGCCAGATGGTCGGCAAATCAGACTACCTTCATGCCGTTCATGTCGATACAGATTCCAACGCCGCAGGTGACGTTGCAAGAGTGAGAATCACCGCCAGCGCGACCAACTCATTGGCC
>JAOUMG010000212.1 GCA_029881635.1 Paracoccaceae bacterium
GCTGCAGGCACTGGCTGCTGAATTGGGGTCGCGGGCGCATGTATTGCCCTGCAATCTGTCCGATGCGGTAGCAGTTGAAGCCTTGCCGAAGGCGGCGGCTGAGGCCATGGGCTCGGTCGATATCCTGATCAACAATGCCGGGATTACCCGCGATAATCTCTTCATGCGGATGTCGGACGACGAATGGCAATCGGTACTTGATGTCAATCTGACATCGACATTTCGTCTGTGCCGCGGTGTTTTGCGGGGGATGATGAAGGCCCGCTGGGGGCGGATCGTCAATATCACGTCAATTGTCGGTACGACGGGAAACCCCGGTCAGGGCAATTATGCGGCGGCAAAGGCCGGGCTGACCGGGATGTCGAAATCCCTGGCCTATGAGGTTGCAAGCCGCGGTATCACGGTCAACTGCGTGGCGCCCGGATTTATCGCAACGGCAATGACCGACAAGCTGAACGAGGACCAAAAAGGACGGATCCTGACACAGATACCGGCGGGGCGGATGGGCGAAGCTGATGAGGTTGCGGCGGCTGCACTTTACCTTGCGAGCCCGGAGGCCGGCTATGTCACCGGGGCGACATTGCATGTCAACGGTGGAATGAGCATGGTGTGACACGTTCGAATTTGGGCGCTTGCGAAAGCGTTTGCCTAACGTCTAGACTGTGCTATAGGCGGCGCTGACTTGCCGGTGGGGTGCAATTGCATTTCCGGCGGCCTTGCGGAAGCGGGGCCTTGAACCGCTCGCATAGAGCACGGGACCAGGGAGCGGGAATAGACCCGCCAACATGAGGAATTGACATGAGCGACATCGCAGATCGCGTTAAGAAAATTGTCGTCGAGCATCTGGGCGTTGAAGAAGACAAGGTCACCGAAGGGGCCTCGTTCATCGACGATCTGGGCGCCGACAGTCTGGACACAGTCGAACTCGTGATGGCATTCGAGGAAGAATTCGGGATCGAGATTCCGGATGATGCTGCCGAAACCATCCAGACATTTGGCGACGCGGTGAAGTTCATCACTGAAGCTGCCTGATCAGGATTATGGATCGAGTTTGAAAGCGGCGTCCTTTTGGGCGCCGTTTTTCATTTGGAGGTTGGGAAATGATTCCGGTTGTCGAAACGGAAAGGCTGATTTTAAGGCCAATGGTTCGGGAGGATTTTCCTGCCTATGCCGCGATATGGCGGGAACCGGAAGTTGTCCGCTTTACCGGGGGTGCGGTGCGGAGTGAAAGCGATTGCTGGGGCCGTTTCCTGAAAATCGCCGGAAGCTGGGTGATGGAAGGGTTCGGTCAATGGGCTGTAACGCGAAAATCGGATGGCGCGTTCATAGGGCAGACCGGTTTTTTCAACGCCTTGCGCGGGATCGGGACGGATTTCGATGCGGCACCGGAAGTCGGTTGGGTTATCGCCACCGCGTTTCACGGGCAAGGATATGGCGGCGAAGCGGTGATGGCTGCGCATCGCTGGTTTGATGCCCAGCCCTTTGGCGGTCTCAGCCATGCCATGATTTCGGTTGATCACGCGGTATCGCAGAGGCTGGCCGAGAACCTTGGATACAGGTTCTGGCGCCGTGCCGAACTCGAAAGGGATGATTGGGTGAAGTTATTGGTGCGGGATGTTCGGCCTTGACCTGATGGTGCCGGTGATGTCCCATCAAACGCAGTCCAGTGGGGTGAAACATTATGCGACGTGATGTAATTGGATTGATCGTGGCTGCCATCCTGACGATTGGCGCCGTCTATTCGGGTTTGCCGGAATGGCTTGGGGCGCATCCGAAGTTTGCCGGAAAGATTGCCATCGGTGGTGTGCTTTCAGGAGCCGTTTTGGCGGTTCTCGTTCGCTATTGGCGGGCCGCGCCGGTGGTCAAGGCAGGCCTGGCCGGTCTGGCGCTGGTTTTGGCATTCACCGTGGCGAAGGTCGGTGGCCATAGATTTGCGGCCTCTTACGCTGAGGATGCCTTTGCCGGAAAGATGTGGTTCTTTGGTTGGATCGCGACAGGTGCGGCAGGTTTTTTGGTTGTTTTCCTGTTGTTTGGTCTGGTGATGTCGAGACGCGCATAAGGCAAGTTTCCGCCAAAGCGAGTAGTCGTGTTGCGCGGCTTTGAGTGGGCGTGTATCACGAAGCCTGACAAGGAAATACGTTTGAGGGGGCATCAATGCGTCGAGTGGTTGTCACTGGTCTGGGTATGGTCACGCCGCTGGCCTGCGGAGTGGAAGAAACCTGGTCGCGCCTGATCGCGGGGCAATCTGGTGCCGGAACGATTACACGGTTCGATACCGCAAACGTGGTCACGAACTACGCCTGCGAAATTCCTGTTGGTGACGGATCGGACGGGACGTTCAATCCGGATGACTGGATGGAGGCGAAGGATCGCCGCAAGGTCGATGATTTCATCCTATACGGTATGGCCGCCGCCACCATGGCCGTGCGCGATGCAGGTTGGGAGCCCGAAGACGAGGAAAGCCGGTTGCGGACCGGTGTGATGATTGGTTCGGGAATTGGCGGTCTGAGTTCGATTGCCGAAACGGCAGTGCTGATCAAGGAAAAAGGACCGAAACGGGTATCGCCGTTTTTCATTCCGGGCGCCTTGATCAATCTGGTATCGGGCCAGGTTTCGATCCGCTTCGGGTTCAAGGGACCCAACCATGCCGTGGTGACGGCTTGTTCGACGGGTGCCCATGCCATTGGCGATGCGGCGCGGTTGATCCAGTGGGGTGACGCTGATGTCATGATCGCGGGGGGCGCGGAAAGCCCGATATCAGAGATTGGCATTGCCGGTTTTAATGCCTGCAAGGCGTTATCGACCAAACGCGCAGATGATCCGACAAAGGCCAGCCGTCCTTATGATGCGGACCGTGATGGGTTTGTCATGGGCGAGGGCGCAGGCGTTGTCGTGCTGGAGGAATATGAGCATGCCAAGGCGCGGGGCGCGAAGATCTATGCTGAAGTCTTGGGATATGGGATGTCCGGGGACGCCTATCACATCACGGCGCCATCAGAGGATGGCGACGGCGGATATCGCAGCATGGCTGCGGCCCTGAAGCGCGCGGGGCTCGCCCCTTCACAGGTTGACTATATCAATGCCCATGGCACGTCGACCATGGCCGATACCATCGAACTGGGCGCGGTCGAGCGATTAATGGGTGATGCGGCGGCGGGGGCGACAATGTCGTCGACGAAATCGGCCATTGGCCACCTTTTGGGGGCTGCAGGCGCGGTCGAGGCGATTTTCTGCGTGTTGGCGATCCGCGATCAGGTGGCTCCGCCTACAATCAATCTTGATAACCCGGCTGTAACGCCAAAACTGGACCTGGCCGCGAACAAGTCTGTGAAGCGCAGGATTGATGTCGCTTTGTCCAACAGTTTTGGCTTTGGTGGAACCAATGCATCGCTGGTTTTGGGGCGGGTTCAGAACTGATGTGGCGGCATATCGCCTCAAACTTTCTGACCATTGCGATTTTGCTGTTGGTGGCGGCAGCAGGAATTGTTGCCTGGGGTCAGCGCCAGTACACGGGTCCAGGGCCGCTGGCTGAACCGATTTGCTTTCAGGTCAAGAAAGGATCGAGTTTCAGGGCCGTGGCCGATGATCTTTCCGCCCGTGGCGCGATCAGTTCCGCCTATATCCTGAAAGTTGGGGCGGATTACGAAGGCAAGGCCAGTTCGTTGAAGGCGGGGTCGTACTTGATCACACCGAATGCGCCGATGGCCGAGATCGTTGAGGAGATCACCAAAAGCGGGCAATCCACTTGCGGGACGGAAATCAATTTCCGCATCGGGGTACAGGTTGCCGATGTTCTGGTTCGCGAGCTCGACCCGGCGAGCAACCGGTACGTTGAGGTGGCAAAGTTCGTGCCCGCGGATGAAGCTGCGCCGCAAGCCTATGTTGATGTTGCAGAGGATGCCGATGTGCGGTTTCGTATCACTTTGGCTGAAGGTGTGACCAGTTGGCAGGTGGTTGAGGCGCTGAAACGGGCCGAGTTTCTGGTTGGCGAGCTTGCTGAAGTGCCGCCAGAAGGCAGTTTGTCGCCTGACAGTTACGAAATTCAGCGGGGTGCGGTCAGGGTTGAGTTGCTGGCGGAAATGCAGGCGCGTCAGGCCGAGGTACTGTCGACGCTTTGGGCAGGAAGAGCGGACGGTTTGCCCTATGCCACGCCCGAAGAGGCGTTGATCATGGCATCAATCGTGGAGAAGGAAACCGGCGTTCCGGAGGAACGAGGCCAGGTTGCAAGTGTATTCATCAACCGGCTTGAGCAAGGTATGAAGCTGCAAACCGACCCCACAGTGATTTACGGTCTGACCAAGGGGCAAGGGATATTGGGCCGTGGGCTGCGGCAGAGCGAACTGCGCGGTCGTACACCATACAACACTTATGTCATTGACGGTTTGCCGCCGACCCCCATCGCCAACCCCGGAAGCGATAGCATCGCCGCTGCGCTGAACCCTGACACGACAGATTTTCTGTTCTTTGTCGCGGATGGTACCGGAGGTCATGCCTTTGCCAGGACACTTGCCGAACATAACGACAATGTGGCCAAGTGGCGCGCGATTGAAGCGGAGCGAAATACAGGGAACTAAGCGTGTTCCGGGTTAACGAGAGGTTACTGGGGCGCGCGATAAGCCATTGACGTAAAACGTTTTTATCTTGACTTTGCGAACGGTCCAAAGTATACTTTCGGACATGCTAGAAGAAGTGGGCAAGCGGCACGGGGGGTGACCCCGGCGCCGCTTTTTCAATTCACTCGTGCGGATTGGCATGAGAGGCGGGCGCATACTTGATGACAGTGAGAGTTTCGGTTGAAGAGCCTTCGATAAAAACACTGATCCAGCAAACAGATGATCTGTTTTTCACGATCGCCAAGGAAATTTCCGAGGCGACTGAAAAAATCAAACTAGGCGAGTTCGATAATCTGAAGGATGCGACCAGATCGTTGAAGGATCTGCGTATGGCGCTTCAGCTTGCCATGGAAGAAAGGGCGAAACTTGCCAAGTTCGACAAAGAAAAA
>JAOUMG010000213.1 GCA_029881635.1 Paracoccaceae bacterium
CGGCAAGGATCTGTTTTTCAACATCATCATCGAAGGCGTCAACATGCTGGCGGCAGAGCGTACCGAAATCGGTGCGATGCTCGATAAACGCAAGGGCGATATTTCGCGGCTGACGGCTGATCTGACCGCGCTGGGTTGATGTCATCAGCCAGTGTGCGTCGTCAAAGCTTTTTGCCCAAGATTGCCCCCAGGACGTCCAGTAGAATATTTTCGGCAGGATCCCGTCTGTTCTGCGATTTTGGCGGGTTTGCAGGGTTTCCGAAGGTTGCGTTCTGACCGGGAAACAGCGGCGGCGGCATCATGTCAGGGATGATCATTGGCAGAGGTGTCGGCGGGATGTCGGCCTCGATCCGCAGCATTACCTCATGCCAGATATCGGCAGGAAGGCCGCCACCTGTCGTACCGGTCAAAGGCGTGTTGTTGTCATTGCCCATCCAGACGCCGGTAACATAATCTGCGGTAAAGCCAATAAACCATGCGTCACGCGCCGCTTGGGTTGTTCCGGTTTTTCCGGCGGCCTGGCGGCCATCCAGACGCGCCCGCGCCCCTGTCCCGCGCTCGATTACCTGATTCATCATGTAAGTCAGCTGGCGCGCGGCCTGTTCGGAAATAACCCTTTCGCCCATACCGCCGGATTGGCCGATAAGAACCGTATCGTCCCCCTGGATTCTGAGTTCGATCAAGCCGTACGGTTTAACAGATGATCCGCCATTCAGAATGCCGGCATAGGCGCCGGTCATTTCGATCAGGGTCGATTCCGACACACCCAGCGCCAGCGCCGGACCATCAGCAAGGTCGGAGGCAAAGCCGAATTCGGCGGCGACCTGCCGCACCGCCTCAAGCCCTGTGGCCTGCGCGATGCGAACGGTTGCGGTGTTGACCGAATGCGTGAGAGCATCAGTCAGCGTGATGAATCCACGAAACTCGGGCGAGTAATTCTTGGGCGACCAATCTCCGGAACCGGGGACATTGATCGTAATCGGCGCGTCTTCGACAACAGAATTCATCGTGTAGCCCATGTCGAGAGCTGCCGCATAGACGAATGGCTTAAAGGTTGAGCCAGTTTGCCGCAGCGCCTGCGTTGCCCGATTGAATGCCCCCGACACCTGGGTCTTGCGACCACCGACCATGGCGCGAACTGCCCCATCCGATGACATAACGACAATGGCAGCCTGCGCTGTTGACCCGGATTTGACCTTATTGTCGAAAACATAAGCCAGCGCATCTTCTGCGGATTTCTGCATGTCTTGATCGAGGGTTGTCCGAATGATCACATCTTCGGTTGTGTCATTCGTCAGGAACGCAGGACCGCTTTCCATGACCCAGTCGGCAAAATAACCGCCCGCCCGCGCCTCTGCTGCCTGCGACAGGCGGGCTGGGTTGGCGATGGCATCGTCATATTGCGCCTTTGTCAGGTAATCCTGTTCATACATAAGGCCAAGAACGACAGAGGCGCGCCCACGCGACCGCTCAAGATCGGCTGTCGGGGCGTATTTTGACGGCGCTTTGAGCAACCCGGCCAGCATCGCGGCTTCGGCGGGGCCGACTTCATTCGCGGATATGCCGAAATAACGCTGACTTGCAGCTTCAAATCCGCGGGCACCCGCGCCCAGATATGCGCGGTTCAGATACAGACTCAGAATGTTTTCCTTGCCGTATTTCGCCTCAAGCGCAAAGGCGAATGGGACTTCTTTTATCTTGCGCCAGACGCCGCCTCTTCGGCACTCGCTTTCATATTCGGCCTCGGTTGGCCATTTCTTCGCGTCATATTCGACACCAAGGCAAATCAGTTTTGACACTTGCTGGGTGATGGTAGAACCGCCATTGCCATCAAGCGGCCCGCGACCTTCGCGCATATTGATGCGCACCGCCGAGGCGATACCCCTTGGGCTGATACCCAGATGACCGAAAAAGCGTTTGTCTTCCGTGGCGATAACGGCGTTTTTCAGAAACGGCGAGACGGTATCAGCCATGACCTGCCCGCCAAATGTTTCGCCACGCCATGCATAAACTTTGCCGTTACGGTCCAACAACGTGACCGACCCGCGTGTGCGCGCGTCAATCAGATGTTCCAGGGGCGGGAGCTGCGCATAAAAGTAGAACGTGGCGATGCCTACAATGACAGTCAGGGCTGCGCCAAGCCGCCAGCCTATTGCCCAAGCCGTTCGGATGATCAGCCGGAACAAGCCGGAGATCAACCGTACAGGCCAGCTTGACTTGCGGACAGGGCGACGGGCGGCGGGGCGCTTTGGCGAAGATTTCGCTTTTGTTTGGGGTTTGGTTTTGGGTGCGGCGGATTTGAAAAAACGCCTTTCGGCCACCAAAGGGGGCCTTTTACCATTCGATCCGCTCATGCCAGTTAAACCTGATGCCTGCCTTTGTTGACATGATCATACAGGGCCAAACCGGAAATGTGGAGACGCCGCATATCACGTTTCAATTCACGAAATGCCCACAAAATAGGCATTGGTCAAAAGATGTGCAAATTATTTGC
The DNA here is from genome assembly GCA_029881635.1 of Paracoccaceae bacterium. GTDB lineage: Bacteria > Pseudomonadota > Alphaproteobacteria > Rhodobacterales > Rhodobacteraceae > Albidovulum. The sequence goes on from JAOUMG010000213.1 coordinate 2,495, forward strand.
CGATGTTCGGATTTGACGCGCCTGAATCACCCTTCCTCAATTGATTTGCTGCAATGCAGCGTCGCAGCTTTGTGGCGAAGGCTCGAAAGGGTCAGACCATGAAACTCAGGAGAAAGACGTGAAATACATCATCGCGGCGATCAAGCCGTACAAATTGGATGAAGTACGCGACGCCCTGACGGCAATTGGCGTGCGCGGCATGATGGTAAGCGAAGTCAAGGGTTTCGGCAGTCAGTCCGGCCATACGGAGATTTATCGCGGGGCTGAGTATGCGGTGAACTTCGTCCCGAAACTGAAGGTTGAAATCGCTGTGCCCGAGGCACTTGCCGATGACGTGGTCGACGCAATCCGAAAAGTCGCAAAAACCAACAAAATTGGTGACGGAAAAATCTTTGTCCTGGATCTGCAAGAGGCGCTGCGGGTGCGCACCGGCGAAACCGGGGAGGATGCACTATGAGCCGCAATACATCACAAAGGAAGATGATCATGAGGGTTTTGGCGGGGGCCGGGTTTCTGGCTGGAATCGCTAGCGTACCGGCGGCAGCGCAAGAGACGGTACAGGTCATGGATAAGGGCGATGTGGCCTGGATGATGATCGCGACAATACTGGTCCTGTTCATGATCGTGCCGGGGCTTGCACTGTTCTATGGTGGATTGGTCCGCACGAAAAACATGCTCTCGGTGCTGATGCAGTGCACGATGATCGCCGCAATGGTCATGGTGATATGGGTTGTCTACGGCTACTCGATGGCCTTTGGCGGTGGTACCGGGGCCTATTGGGGCGGTCTCGGCAAGGTTTTTCTGGCGGGCGTTACGCCTGACAGCATGGCTGCGACATTTACAGATGGTGTCGTCATTCCCGAATATCTTTTCATTGCATTTCAAATGACATTTGCCGCCATCACACCCGCGTTGATCGTCGGTGCCTTTGCTGAACGAATCAAATTTTCGGCGGTCATGCTGTTCTCTGCGCTTTGGGTGACAGTGGTCTATTTCCCGGTGGCTCACATGGTTTGGGATGCATCCGGGCTGATCTTCAATATAGGTGCTTTGGATTTCGCCGGGGGGACGGTCGTACATATCAACGCAGGGATCGCAGCGTTGATCGGTGCGCTTATGATTGGGCCGCGCATTGGATACGGGCGCGACATGATGGCCCCGCATTCAATGACGTTGACGCTTGTCGGGGCTGGTATTCTGTGGGTGGGATGGTTCGGATTTAACGCCGGCTCCAACCTCGAAGCCAATGGCGGCGCCACATTGGCAATGATCAACACCTTCACGGCGACAGCCGGCGCAATACTTGCCTGGGCCGGGTTAGAGGCGGTTTTGCGCGGCAAGGCGTCGATGCTGGGTGCTGCATCAGGAATGATTTCCGGACTTGTGGCTGTAACCCCGGCTGCGGGCTCCATCGGCCCGGTCGGTGCCATAGTCCTTGGCGCGATAGCTTCAGGTGTGTGCTACTACTTTGTGGCCGTAGTGAAGGCCAGGTTTGACTATGATGACAGCCTTGACGTTTTCGGTATCCATGGGATCGGCGGTATCGTCGGCGCGATCGGTACCGGTATATTCACTTCACCCGCATTGGGCGGCATGGGGGGCGAAGATTTTTCCATCGCGTCCCAGGTTGTCATTCAGGCAAAGGCGGTTGGTATCACTGTCATCTGGTGCGCTATCGGGTCAGCAGTTCTGTTCAAGCTGGTGGACCTGGTTCTTGGCCTTAGGGTTGACGTTGAGGCTGAAAGGCTCGGGCTCGATGTGTCATCACATGGTGAAAGCGCCTATCATAGCTAAAGTACTGTTTTTAAAATAAATCAGACCAATATGGCTCAGGCAGAAAGGGCGGAGCAATCGCTCCGCCCTTTTTTGTTTGGGTTAGATAAAGACCCGAAATGCGTCAGTCACACAGAACTAAATACCAGTGTCGGTAATTGCCTGGGCAAGAATGGGCACCGTTCTGGAATTGAGCCCGGCAATATTCAGCCGGCTGTCACCAACCATGTAAATCCCATGGTCAAGTCGCAGGCGTTCTACCTGTTCCGGTGTTGCGCCAAGGCGTGAAAACATACCGCGATGTTGCGCGATAAAGCCAAATCGGTCTGATCCCGCTACGCGGCGCAGTTCATCCGCCAGTTGCTGTCGCAGTGCCAACATTCCAAGCCGAACTTCCTCCAGCTCTGACTGCCAGTCAGCGCGCAAGGCAGGATCCCCCAAGATCATCGTCACCAGTCTCGCGCCGTGATCGGGCGGGAAAGAATAGTTCTGCCGGTTGAGGAAGGCGAGCGTATCTTGCGTCAACCCCCGCGTGGTGGGGTCAGAAAGGCCCATCAAAATGCCCGTTCTTTCACGGTAAATGCCGAAATTTTTTGAGCAAGAAGCTGCTATCAGTACCTCTGGCAGTCGCTTCGCGATTAGCCTTGTTCCCGCGGCATCTGCATCAAGCCCATCGCCGAAACCCTGATAGGCGATGTCGATCAAAGGCACCGCACCGGCTTTTTCCAGA
>JAOUMG010000214.1 GCA_029881635.1 Paracoccaceae bacterium
GCGACGCCTTTTGACGCGGCTGCGAAGCCCTCATCGGCGGCGTCAGCCTGATGCCAGTTAAACGACGGTAAACTGACCCATCATGCCGGCGTCTTCATGTTCAAGGATATGGCAATGGTACATGTAGGGCAGGACCGGATCCGAGAAATCGGAAAACGCCATTCGCAATTCAACTTTTTGACCGGGGTCGACCAATACCACGTCTTTTAAACCGGCTTCCTGCGGGGCGACCGGAATGCCGTTTCGTGTCAGGATGCGGAACTGGACATCATGGACATGCATCGGGTGAAGCATCGGCGTTGTGTTTTCGATGACCCAGGTTTCAACAGCCCCAAGAGGGACGGCAAAGTCGATGCGGGAATGATCGTATCGGGCGCCGTTGATGGTGAAGTCGCCCATCATGCCCATGCCGGTCATGTCCAGCCGCAGGTGTCTGGTAACTCCGGTTTGTTCAGGCACCGGGGCTATTTCTGCCAGTCGTGCGGGCAGGGCCGGGGCAGGTGGCTGGGCTTTGCGCGGACGAATTTCCATGAAGTCGAAGGTCGCGATTGCTCCGGAAAACGCCGCCTCTGCCCCGAATACATCGGCTTGCAGGAAGGCGGGCTCACCATTATGGAGTTCGATAATCACCTCTGCCCGTTCGCCGGGCGCAAGCAGCAGTTCCGGCATGGGTTCCGCTGCCGCGAGCAGCCCGCCATCCGAAGCAATTTGCCAGAATGTACGCTTGTCAGCAAATCTGAGCCAATAGATGGAGCCATTGGATGCGTTGATCAGGCGTAGCCTGATCCGCGGCACATCGGTTTCCAGAACCGGGTTCATCTGACCATTGACCAAAGCCTGATCACCCTGCAACCCGGTCATGCGCGTGTGCATGTTCAGCGCATAGGGCATCTGAAAAGTCGCGTCAAATCTGCGGTCCTGCAGGATCAGGATGAAATCATCTTCCCCGTAGTTGCGTGGCAGGGCCAAAGCCGCTTCTTCGTCATCTTCGACGCGCAAGATGCCTGCCATGCCAGCCCAGACATGGGCACCGGTCTGGTGGTGCTGATGGCCGTGGAACCAGAATGTTCCGGCCTTTTGCAACAGATCGAATTCGGGCGACCATGTTTCGCCCGGACCAAAGCTTTGATGTGGCCCGCCATCGGCTGACGCAGGCAAGTGAAGCCCGTGCCAGTGCAAAGTCATCGGTTCCGCAATCCGATTGGCCACATTCATCCGCAAACGGTCACCGGCCTTGGCCTGCAAAACGGGCCCGAGGAAGGTGGAATTGATCCCTATCGTGTCAGTTTCATGCCCGAGGAAAAATTCGGTTCTGCCCTTGGCGACCGACAGGTCGAAAACACGTCGGCCCGCCTCTATTCGGCCCGGATCCAGCGGCGGTTGCCTGAATGGACGGGAATGCGAAGCGCCGTGTGCCGCACGGTTCGTCAGCAGCATTGGCGCTGCAAGGGCTGTGTTAAGAAGCAGATGTGAAAATTTGCGTCGGCTGAGGTTTACAGTTGGCATTTTCCAGACTTCCTTGTCGCGTAGGGCTGGTCGGGGCTTGTTTTCCGTTCCCTGCCGGGGGATCAATGCACGAATAGGCAGAAAGGAAAAGGATTGGCCAAACCCCAACGGATCAATTTTATGGCAAGTGACAGCAAGATCGCGCAAGAGGCGCTTGCGCGGTTATCGGCGCGTTATGGCATGGTGCCGATGGAAAAGGCCGACGTGATCGTGGCGCTTGGCGGCGACGGTTTCATGTTGCAGACACTGCACGCGACGGAGCATCTGGATGTACCCGTCTATGGAATGAACTGCGGGACCATCGGTTTTTTGATGAACGAATTCGACGAGGAAGGTCTGGTGGAACGGTTGGGCGAAGCGGTGGAAGAGGTGATCAACCCGTTGGTCATGTCTGCCCAAAGCGCCGATGGAACCAAACACGAAGCCTTGGCCATCAACGAAGTGTCGATGATACGCGCCGGACCGCAAGCTGCCAAATTGCGCATCAGTGTCGATGGCAAGGTGCGGATGGAAGAACTGGTATGCGACGGGGCGCTTGTCTGTACACCGGCCGGATCAACGGCGTATAACTATTCAGCCCATGGCCCCATATTGCCGATCGGGGCCGAGGTGCTCGCATTGACGGCGATGGCCGCATTCCGGCCCCGCCGCTGGCGTGGTGCGTTGCTTCCCAAAACCGCAAAAGTGCTGATCGAAGTACTGGACCCGGACAAACGCCCTGTCATGGCCGATGCCGATGGTCGGTCTTCCAGTTCCGTTGTCAGGGTAGAAATCCGCTCAGAACCCGCAATCCGGCATCGAATATTGTTCGATCCGGGACATGGGCTGGAAGAGCGTCTGACACGCGAACAGTTTGTCTGACAGGAAATGGTGCAGCCGGGATCCTGAATTGAGCCTGGCAGGCGCTCAAGGTCGCTGGTGTTCTTTCCAGCCTTCCATTTTGCGGTACAGCGTCGACGGCGATACCTCCAGCACGCGCGCGGCCTTGGGGATCGAGCCGCCATGTCGCTCAATGGTTTCTTCGATCACCAACCGTTCGATCTCTGCAAGGCTCCGGCCCACCAGTCCGTCCAAAGACACTGTTGGTGTATCCTTGCCTCCATGTTCGCGCTCCAACTCGTGGTGGAGTTCAATCGGGAGCATTGCGCGCGTAACAACCGGCCCGTCATTCAGCACCACGACATGACGAATGGCGTTAAGAAGTTGCCGCACGTTGCCGGGCCACTGAAGTTTTCTGAACAGTGCCTTCACGTCTGGATCGAGGGCGCGAAAGTCGCGGTTTTCCTCTTTCGAAAACCGTTTCAGAACGGCTTCGGCAATGGTGATGACATCCTCTTCGCGCGCCCTAAGCGGCGGCATATGAATGGGGACGACATGCAAGCGGTAGTAAAGATCCTCTCGGAACTGGCCGCGTTTCACCGCTTCCATCGGGTCGCGATTGGTTGCGCAAACGATGCGGACGTTGATTTTGCGCGGTTTCGTTGCGCCCACAGGCTGGATCGTTGATGTCTGCAAAAACCGCAACATCTTGGTTTGCAGGTTAAGATCCAACTCGCAGATTTCATCGAGAAACAACGTTCCCCCATCCGCTGCCATTGCGGCACCGGGTTTGTCCGAAATAGCGCCCGTGAAAGACCCCTTCACATGACCAAAAACCTCGGATTCCAGCAGCTCTGACGGGATAGCCCCGCAGTTCAGCGGCACGAACGGCCCCTGATTGCGGTTGGAGATATCGTGAACTGCTTGGGCGCAGAGTTCTTTACCCGTACCGCTTTCACCGGTGATGAAAACCGTGGCCATCGAACGCGCGACGGACCGTATTTTGGCATAAACCTCTGTCATCGGCCGTGAGTTGCCGATGAAGTCGCCCATGGGTGAGACCGGGCTGCGCACCATCTGGGTTGCGCCGTTGTCACTGACACTTGCCAGCGCGTTGTCGATCGCGTTGAGAAAACGCTGCTCGTCAAAGGGTTTGACCAGGAATTCATGCGCGCCGGCACGCATCGCGGCGACAGCTTTGTTTATCGAACCATTGGCGGTTATGACAATGACAGCCGTATCTGGCTTTAGCGCCAGAAAATCCTGCATGAGATCCAGCCCGTCGCGGTCTGGCAGCATCAGGTCCAACAGCACAACGGATGGTTGAACTGATTTGAAGGCGCCCAGACCGGCGGAAGCGTCGCCAACAGTGTGTACCTTATGGCCCGCCGATTTCAGAACCGACTCATAAACCAGCTGAAGCGAAGGGGTATCTTCGATAAGCAGCAATGGTGTGCGGGTCATGCCATATCCCCGCGAAGCGCCCTTTCTTGTGTTACGAAATGTATCAACCGGTCTAGCTGAGCCAAAGCATCCGATCCCTGGCAGGCGAAATTCGCACTGTCCCGACGGTGGGCGGCAACATTCAGTTTTTGTGCGAGCCCCTGCAGCCGCGTCGCGCCAACTGCACCGGCCAGAGCAATCAGGACATGGGTTTCGGCGCGAATGGTGGCCGCGTCCGAAACCGCGAGACCGGCGATCAGCCCGCGTTCTGTTCGACGCAAGTCTGTGTAAAGCCTGTCGAGCAGTTCCTGCGACGCTTCGGGCCCGGCGATCTCCATCAGGCGGTCAAAGCTGTCCCGGTCAATTTCGTCACGTTCATGGATTGCCGGGCTATGATCAGTATTCAATTCTGAACGCCGCAACAGGACATTTGCAATCGCGTGCCCAAAAGATTCCAACCCTGCCAGTGGCTTGGCAAGAATTGCATCCGCACCAGCGGCATAAATCGCGTCCCTGTTCGCGCGAAGGACATAGGCCGTAATCGCGATGATAGGCATCTTGGAATGGGGCAGGTTATTCGCCCGCACCGTACGAATGACATCAATGCCGGTCATGCGCGGCATTTCGATGTCAATGAGTGCCAGGTCGAAATCTTCGCGTTCCAGCCAATGCAGTGCCTCTAACCCGTCATGGGCTTTTTCGAACTGGGCGCCCATCTTCGCCAACATATGGCCGATAATTGTCTGGTTGGTTTCGTTGTCCTCCGCCACAAGAACCTTGGTGCTGCTCAGGTCCGGCAGCTCAACCTCGACATCTGGGGCGGCGATAGTCCAGGTTTCAGGGGGCAGATCAAGCGTCACCCGCGCGCCACCGTCGCTCAGGTTCTGTACGCTGATCTCACCACCTAGCCGCCCGGTCATGTTCTTGGTGATGTGCATTCCCAGGCCGTGACCCGGTTTCCCGGCGCTTTCAGGACGCCCCTGATATTGGAAAAGCCGCTGCAGGGCTTCAGCTGAAAAACCCGGCCCCTGATCTGTTACGGTAAACCTGAGCGCGCCAGTTTCAGCCATGCGAATATCCAGCCGCACCGTACCGTTTTCCGTGTATTTTATGGCGTTGGAAAGGATGTTCGAAAGAATTCGTTCCAGCGCTATCCGGTCTAGCGTCAGCACTGCCGGGACGTTTTCTGCAGTCTCGATATGGAAAAGCAGCCCATT
>JAOUMG010000215.1 GCA_029881635.1 Paracoccaceae bacterium
AACATGCCCTTGATCTTGGTCGTCTGATCCGCGCGGCCCATCCAGCCCTTGATCCGCATATTGGTGCGGCCGCAGGGGCTTTGGCCGGCCATCACCGCCGATAAATCGCCCGTGGCAAACCGGATCAGCGGGTAATCAGGGTTAAGCGCGGTCACGACAACTTCGCCCACCTCGCCCGCGGGCACCGGATCACCGGTACCGGGGCGGACGATTTCGACGATCACGCCTTCGTCGACGATCATCCCCTCCTGCGCCGGGCTTTCATAGGCGATATTGCCCAGATCGGCGGTGGCATAGCATTGCAGGCAGGCAATGCCCCGGTCGGCATATTCCTGTCGCAGGCTGGGGAAAAGCGCGCCACCGCTGACAGCGGCACGGGTGAATTTCAGCGCCGCGCCCATCTTGTCAGCGGCATCAAGGATCACCTTCAGATAATCCGGCGTGCCGGCATAGGCAGTGGTGCCGATATCGGCGGCCGCTCGTACCTGCAATTCGGTCTGGCCGGTTCCGGCGGGCAAAACTGCCGCCCCGACGGCACGGGCCCCGGATTCAAAGATCATCCCTGCCGGTGTCAGATGATAGCCAAAACAATTCTGGATGATATCGCCCTTGCCGATGCCGCAGGCATGCAAGAACCGCCCCATGCGCCACCAGTCATGACTGATGCCGCCCGGTTCATAGATCGGGCCGGGGCTTTGGAAAACATGGGCAATGTTCGCCGTCAGGAAACCGCCAAAGGGCGGGCGTTCCCTTTGCCACTTGGTCAGGTCGGACTTGCGCAGGATTGGCAGGCGCGCGAGATCGCTCAGCGCCTGCAGTGGCCCAGCATCGATGCGGCAGGAACCGGGATGATCCGCCACCCGCGCCAGCTGCGTGTTCAGCGCCGCCAGCTGGGCGCTGGCACGTTCATCTGCTGAACGCGTCTCTAGATCATCAAAATAACTCACCGGGCTATCCTTCATCACGCCAGCCAGCGCTTGCGGCGGCGATAGCTGCGCACATCGCGGAACGACTTGCGGCCCTCATCCGACATGCCGAGGTAGAATTCCTTTACGTCCGGGTTTTCACGCAGGTCCTTGGCAGGCCCGTCCATCACCACCCGCCCGGATTCGAGGATATAGCCGTAATGGGCATAGCGCAGGGCGACATTGGTATTCTGTTCGGCCAGAAGGAAGGTGACACCTTCCTTTTCATTGACCGATTTCACGATCTCGAAGATCTGTTCGACAAGCTGCGGGGCCAGTCCCATCGACGGCTCATCCAGCAGAATGGTTTCCGGCTTTGACATCAGCGCGCGTCCGATGGCGCACATTTGCTGTTCCCCGCCCGAGGTATAGCCCGCCTGCGATTTGCGGCGTTCCTTCAGACGCGGGAAATAGCTGTAGACGAGATCGAGATCAGCAGCGATGGCGGCTTTGCCATCCTTGCGGGTATAAGCACCCGTCAGCAGGTTCTCCTCGACCGTAAGATGTTCGAAACAGTGGCGCCCCTCCATCACCTGAATGACGCCCTTTTGTACCATCTGGGACGGATCAAGGCCCTGAATGGTCTCGCCCCGGTAATGGATGGAGCCCTTGGTGACCTCGCCGCGTTCGGAATGCAGCAGGTTTGAGACGGCCTTGAGTGTCGTCGTCTTGCCCGCCCCGTTACCCCCCAACAGGGCCGTGATACCGCCCTTGGGCACCGTCAGGCTGACACCCTTCAATACGAGGATGACGTGATTGTAGATCACCTCGATATTGTTGACCTCCAAAAGGGTCTCGGTCTTTGCGCCGTCCAGCATCGGTATTCTCCGGAGAGGTTGATCTAGCGGACCCCGGCCCTGATCGGGCCGGGGAAGTTCATGCATGGGCGCCTAGTTGCAGCGCGCAGGGATATTGTTTTCGGCAGCGAAGGCGGCCGAATCTTCGACGATCAGCGGATCGATCACATCGGCATCCGACACGATGTAATCCGTGATGGCGTTCCAGTCCTTGGTGGCGGCATCCCATTGGAACACCACGGCAGAACCCGGACCGCCATGATCGGCACAGCTGGCTTGTATCGGCTGGGCAAAGTTCGGCAGGCCGAGCTCGGCCAGACGTGCCTCTGTCAGGTCCAGCGCTTCCATGCCGTCACGCATCTGGGCGGCATTGATGGCCGAAACACCCGACAGTTCCTGAGCCTTGCGGGCAGCTTCGGTCAGCACCATCGCGGCATACATGCCGCGCGAGTAAAGCATCGTGCCGACGTTCGACCCGTCGCCAGCAGCCTTGCCCGCGTCGATGACGTATTTCTTCATGTCGTCATAGACCGGATAGGCCGATCCGGTGCCGTGGAACGAAATCGCCTTGTAGCCATTGGCCCCGTCGCCCGCCGGGATCGCATCGTTTTCAGATCCCGACCACCAGACACCGATCAGGTTTTCCATCGGGAAACGGATGTTGACGGCTTCCTGGATGGCCACCGCGTTCATCACGCCCCAGCCCCACATCAGCACAAAATCCGGCTTGTCGCGGCGGATCTGCAGCCACTGGCTTTTCTGTTCCTGTCCGGGATGGTCCACGGGAATTTCGGTAAAGGCGAAGCCATGCTTTTTCGAAAGTTCCTGCAAGGTCCGGATCGGTTCCTTGCCATAGGCCGAATTGTGATAGACCAGCGCAAGGGTCTTGCCCTCAAGGCTGCCGCCGTTGATGTCGAGCAGATGCTTGACGATCACCGACGCCCCGTCCCAGTAGTTGGCCGGATAGTTGAACACGTTGGAAAACACCGTCCCGTTGGAGGCCGAGGTGCGCCCGTAACCGGGGGTGTAAAGCGAAATGCCATCCGCCGTCACCTTTGGGATCAGCTGATAGGTAATACCCGTCGACAGCGGGTTATAGGCCAGCGCCCCCGACCCCTTGGTCGCCTCATAGCATTCCACACCCTTTTCGGTGTTATAGGCGGTTTCACATTCCGGCACCGTGATCTTTTCCCCGCCCACGCCGCCATCGCGTTCGTTGAGCAGCGTCATGTAATCGGCAAAGCCATCCGCATAGGGAATACCGTTCGGGGCATAGGGCCCGGTCCGGTAGCTCAGCGACGGGAACACAAGCTCCGCCATCGCCGGGGTTGCCACGGCCAGTGCGGCGGCGGCAAGGGCTGCAAATCTTAGTTTCATTCCTGGTATCCTCCCAAGGGTTGCGATTTGTGATTTGGCCGGTTCACGCCGGTCTTATCAGGCATCTGCATCTGCAAACGCCCCTGTTGGGCGGCCCCGCCCTAATGCGGAAAGGGCCAAAGCCTGAGTTTTTCCTTGGCAAGCCGCCAGAGCTGCGCCATGCCATGCGGTTCCGCGATCAGAAAGATCACGATCAATGCGCCGACAATCATCAGCTCCAGATGCGCGGCAATATCCGTGGCCCAGCCAAGCTGGCCGACCAGAACGTTTTTCAGAAGAACCGGCAGCAGCACCAGAAATGCCGCCCCCGCGAATGATCCGAAGATCGACCCGAGCCCGCCGATGATGATCATAAACAGGATCAGAAAGCTTTTCTGGATGCCGAAAACCTCGCCCACTTCCACAGCGCCGAGATAGACGGAAAAGAACAGCGCCCCCGCCACACCGACAAAGAAAGAACTGACCGCAAATGCCGACAGTTTGGTGGTCAGCGGGTTGACCCCGATGATCTCGGCGGCAATGTCCATATCACGGATCGCCATCCATTTACGCCCCACCGACCCCCGTGTGAGGTTCCGCGCGAACCAGGCCAAAATCACCAGTATGACCAGACAAAACAGGTATTTCGCACTTGCCGTCGTGTTCGCGCCAGTGATGAAATGGCCCAGAAACGTCCGCTCTGGCGCCGATATCTGGCCCGAGGCAGAGTAGTTGTAAAACCACGGCACCTTGTTGAATAGCCAGACGAGGAAGAACTGCGCCGCCAGCGTCGCCACTGCCAGATAAAACCCCTTGATGCGCAGGGATGGCAGACCGAAGAGCACGCCCACCCCGGCGGTAATTCCGCCCGCCAGAAGCACATGGATCAGCATCGACACTTCGGGGAAAGAGGTCATCAGCTTGTAACAGGCATAGGCGCCCACCGCCATGAACCCGCCGGTGCCAAGACTGACCTGCCCGCAATAGCCCACAAGGATGTTCAGCCCGATGGCGGCAATCGCATAGATCAGGAACGGCACGAAAACCGCATTGGCCCAGTAATCGTTGATCAGGAACGGCACGACCCCGAAGGCCACGGCCAGCACCGCATAATAGCGCCAGCGGTCAAACCAGATCGGAAAGGTCTGGCTGTCATCGCGGTAGCTCGTCTTGAAATCGCCTGCCTCGCGGTAGAACATTAGCCAAACTCCTTCGCATCGCCGGGAAAATCATCGCCCTGGGGTCGCACAAGGCAAAACCGGTGCCCGGTCGGTGCCTCCATCACGATCCAGGTTCTGATCCGGGCGACTTCCCTTGCACCCAGCGCCTTCAGCCGCGCGCATTCCGCGTCCATGTCATCGGTCTCGATATCCAGATGCACCCGCGGCTCATGATCCACCGCCTGCAACAGTACCCGTGGCCTGCCCTTGTGCCCGTCGAAGACCGCGTATTTGCCGCGCTCGTCGATCTCGCCCTTCATGCCCAGCATGGCTGACCAATAGGCTACGGCCTCGGTCAGGTCATCGGTCTTGCAGTCGATGCAGACGACGCCGATGCGTTGCTTATGACCCATGGCCTACACCCTCTCGATAATCTTTTCGCCAAACAGGCCCTGCGGCCGAAAGACGAGGAAGATAAGCGCCAGCACATAGGCGAACCAGTTTTCGGTGGCCCCGCCGATCATCGGGCCAATCATGAATTCAAAGAGCTTTTCACCGACCCCGATGATCAGCCCGCCGACGATGGCACCGGGGATCGAGGTGAAGCCGCCCAGCATCAGCACCGGCAGCGCCTTGAGCGCGATCAGCGACAGCGAAAACTGCACGCCCGATTTCGACCCCCACATGATGCCCGCCACCAGC
>JAOUMG010000216.1 GCA_029881635.1 Paracoccaceae bacterium
TGACCGGGATCCGGGATCGGGAATTCTGGACCAGTGGCCGATGCTTCTGGCGTTTGTTCTGTTTCTTGTCATTCTTCGGCCGATCAGTTTCGGGCTGAGTGCTGCATCCAACTCAGTTATCGTGCAACCCAATGTACTGCCGCTAGTGTTGTCGCGGTTGCACCGCTGGACATTGGGGCAGGCGGTCACCTTCTTTGACAATGATTTCGCGGGGCGCATTGCCCAAAAGCAGATGCAGGCGGCGCGGGCAGTTACGGATGTTGCCAGCGAAACCATCAACACTATTGCGTTCGCGTTGGCGTCCTTGCTGGTGTCGGCAGTATTCTTGCTGTCGATAGATGGATGGATGGCACTGGCATTATCCGTCTGGATCGTTCTTTACCTGGGCCTGATACGGCTCTTTCTGCCACGTGTTCGCGGTAAATCTGCGGCACGGGCCGGCGCGCGTGCTATGGTTACAGGTCAGGTGGTTGATACAATCACCAATATCAAAACGGTTAAGCTGTTCGCCCATGCCGATCACGAAGATCGCGCAGCGCTCGCGGCTATGTCTGGGTTCAGGGATACCGCGCTTGATTTCGGTGTACTCTCTGCATGGTTTCGTCTTGCGCTGATGACATTGGCGGGTCTTTTGCCGGTAATTCTGGTTGGCGGCGCACTCGCACTTTGGTCCGATGGCAAAGCGACGGCTGGTGATATCGCGGCGGCAGGGGCTGTTTCAATTCGTATCGCCCAAATGACAGGCTGGGTCAGTTTCACCTTGATGAGCATCTATGCGAGCATTGGTGAAGTTGAAGACGGTATGCGGACATTGACGCCGCCACACACGCTGGCAGACGAAAAGGACGCAATAACACTTGATCGTATCACTGGTGCGGTGAAATTCGAGAAGGTTTCATTTGCCTATGGCCGCACGACGGGCGGCTTGGATGAAGTCGATCTGACGATCAAACCGGGCGAAAAGCTGGGTATTGTGGGTGCATCAGGCGCTGGAAAGTCCACCCTGGTTGCTTTGCTGTTAAGGCTCTATGACGCTGAAAAAGGCCGAATTCTGGTTGATGGCCACGATGTTCGGGGTGTGACACAGGAAAGCTTGCGGCGCCAGGTTGCGATGGTCACGCAGGAAACAGCGATGTTCAATCGCTCGGCCCGCGACAATATTCTGTACGGACGCCCCGACGCGACTGAGGAAGAGGTGGTTTTGGCCGCCAAACAGGCAGAAGCCGACGAATTCATTACTGGCTTGCAGGATTATAAAGGGCGCACCGGCTACGATACATTTCTGGGTGAACGTGGTGTCAAGCTGTCCGGCGGGCAGCGTCAACGCATCGCCCTTGCCCGCGCCTTTCTGAAGGATGCCCCTATTCTGGTGCTGGATGAGGCTACATCAGCGCTTGATTCCGAAGTCGAAGCACAAGTGCAAGCCGCCTTGCACCGGATCATGCAGGGAAAAACTGTTCTGGCAATTGCACACCGTCTTTCCACAATCGCGGAAATGGACCGGATCGTCGTTTTGGATATGGGGCGGATAATAGAACAAGGCAGCCACGAAGAGCTTTTGGCCAAAGGCGGGTTGTACGCGCGCTATTGGAGCCGGCAATCAGGGGGCTTCATCGGGTTGGAAGAAGCAGCCGAATGAAACTTGCCATTGAACGGCTTGGCCATCTCGGCGACGGCGTCGCAGGCGACATATTCGTGCCCTATGCCCTTCCCGGTGAAACTGTCGAAGGAGAGGTTGTTTCGGGCCGTATGGTTGACCCAAAGGTCGTTCATCCGTCACCCGACAGGGTCAGGCCTGTATGCCCGCATTTCCGGGCCTGCGGTGGCTGCACCTTGATGCACGCATCAGATACTTTTCTGGCCGACTGGAAGGTTGACGTTGTCCGCAGCGCCTTGGCCGCTCAGGGTTTGGAGGCGTTCTTTCGACCGATCCAGACATCGCCAGCCAGATCTCGGCGGCGGGCATCGCTTTCGGGACGACGCACAAAAAAAGGTGCGATTGTCGGATTTCACGGCCGCGCATCCGGTACGATATGCGAGATCCCCGAATGCCAGTTGTTGCTGCCGGAATTGATCGCGGCCATGCCCGCGCTGAGGGAAGTGGTGACCCTCGGTGCATCAAGGCAGGCTGAGCTATCGTTGACTATTACCCACAGCGAAGGCGGAGTGGATCTGGCAGTTACAGGTGGAAAAGAGGTGGATTCGACACTGTTTTCAGCATTGGCTGCCCTGTCTGAGCGCGCTGATCTGGCGCGGTTAGCGTGGAACGGCAATATACTTGTTAGCCGTCTGCCGGCCGCCCACCGAATGGGCCGGGCTTTGGTGACCCCTCCATCCGGAGCGTTTCTTCAAGCCACGCAAGAAGGTGAAGCGGCCCTTGTCGCCGCTGTCTGCGAAATCGCTGGTCAGGCAAAACGGGTTGTGGACCTTTTCGCAGGGTCGGGAACATTTTCGCTTCCCTTGGCGCGAACTGCTGATGTGCTGGCCGTTGAAGGCGAGACGGAAATGCTTTCCGCGCTGGATAGGGGATGGCGCCATGCAGAAGGCTTGCACAAGATCACAACAGAAACCCGTGACCTGTTTCGCAGACCGTTGATGCCTGACGAGCTCGAAAAATTTGACGCGATTGTTATCGACCCGCCCCGGGCAGGCGCCGAGGCGCAGGTAGCCCAGATCGCTGCTGCCAAGGTTCCGGTAGTCGCGGCCGTGTCCTGTAACCCGGTCACTTTCGCCCGCGATGCCCGTGTTCTGATTCAGTCGGGCTACGTGATCGACTGGGTTCAGGTTGTTGATCAGTTCCGCTGGTCGCCCCATGTGGAACTTGTGGCGTGTTTTCACCGATAAGGCGGATGCAGGTAAGCGGCTATTTGCCGACTTCCTAGTCGACCCGGATCAAGATATGAATGCGTAAAACGTCATCTAAAGGTTGGGGGCAGAGACATATGTTGGACCGCAGGGCATTTGTATTGACAGCTGTGGCTGGTTCGCTAGCGGGTTGTTCGTCAAAGTTTCGGCACTATTCCGGCCCCGAAGTTACGCAGATTGTCGTCTTTAAAGCGTCACGCAGGATGTACCTGCAGCACGGAAGAAAAACCCTGAAAAAGTACCGCATTGCGCTGGGTGGAAACCCGATTGGCGACAAAAAGGTCGAAGGTGACGGCAAGACGCCGGAGGGTACCTACATGATTGATCGCCGAAATCCCAACAGCGCCTACCATCTGTCGTTAGGCATTTCATATCCAAACGCTGATGATGCTGCCGAGGCCGAAGCACTGGGCCAGAAACCTGGGGGCGATATTTTTATCCATGGCAGGGCTGGAAAGAACGCCGACCGCAATGGGGATTGGACAGCGGGCTGTATATCTGTGACCGACAGGGAAATCGAAGAGATCTATGCGATGGTCCGTGACGGGACCACTATTGTCATATTGCCGTAAATCTACCTGAGTTAACTTTCACTTTGCTCATGTTTTCAATAAGCTAGCCACCAGTAATTATCGTCCACCAAATCTTCCCGGTCGGTTCCTGAAACCATGCCACACCAATATCACGCGCCGCAGGGTCAAGGATTACCACGCGTGTGTCAGATAGCTCCATCCAGGCTGACAGAGTTTCAATTTCTGTCTCGTAGGTTTCGGAAATGTTTTCGCCCAGCATTCGCCCCTGATAACCGGTCCGTTGGACGCGCGTGATCGGGGATGATCCGTCAGACCCGAAATGCCATGGGCGATTTTGTGTCGCCATGTCACGCGAATGGGTGGCAGCGGCGGCAGTGAGAAGCGGGTTCAATGCCAGATCCGGTGCGCCCGCCGCCCGCCTTAAGGTATTGATGGAGTCGACCATCGAGTAGGTCACACGGCCCTCATCACCAGGTTTGATCTGATAGGCCTTGGGCAAGGGTCTTCCATCCGACCCAAGCTGAGGGGCGGGGGTTTCGCAACCGGCCAATAGAAGCGCTGCAAAAAGGATTGAGACTGGCAGACGTATCATGTGTGGGCGATCCCTGTTTTGACCGACTGTCCTTTATCGCTTTGTGAGGAACTGTTCAAACGCCATCTCGCCGAGTGGCGGATTCTGACGTCACAGTGAATTGAGGTTGGGTTAGAACAGAGTTATGGTCTCGGCAAAACGAAACGACTGTAAGAGGCGAACAGACGATGAGCACTGACAACACCACCCGATTGTCGCGCCGGGCCGCGCTGCGTATGGGCATTGCTTTTGGAGCAACATTGGCTGCACCGGCATTGGCCCAGACCGAAGCATCGACTGTTGAGATCGAGAATGATCTTAACTCCAACATTCGCCGCAACATTTCCAGTTTCCGGTCGTTGCAATGGCAACCCTATTTCAAAGATACGAGAAAGGGGGCAATTCTAGTCGATACCACGTCGCGAGCCCTTCATTTCTGGTCGGAAGATCAGAACACCTATCTTCTTTTTCCAACCAGCGTACCGCTAACCGAGGACCTGACACGGCGCGGTCGAACTGAGATTGTCCGCAAGGTCGTGGGCCCGGAATGGCGGCCGACACCCGCAATGCGTTTGCGTAACCCTGAATGGCCTGAATATGTGGCGCCTGGTCCGGATAACCCACTGGGAACGCATGCATTGTATCTGTCATGGGAGTATTACCGAATACATGGAACACATGATACGCGAAAAATCGGCCGAAGATCATCGAACGGTTGCATCGGTCTTTACAATGAACAGGTTGAGCAACTTTTTGGATATGCACAAATTGGTACACAAGTGTTGCTTATTTGACGACACTTTGAAACTCCGAATAAATTGCGGTGGTGGCCGATTGCAATCAGCTTGGCCAGCAGGATAGTAGGATCACGAGGTGTGATCTGGATGCTTTGGTGGGCCTCGCAAAAAAATTCGCCAAAGTATTTATGGAGAATAGTATGAAAAAGCTCGCGCTTGCTGCCGTAATTTCGCTTTCTGCTTCT
>JAOUMG010000217.1 GCA_029881635.1 Paracoccaceae bacterium
GATAACGGCCTTGGCCGCGATAGGCGAGTGGACCAGCAGGCTGCGCCGGGGCGTGTCCGTGGTGAAGTACATCAGCGCACATAGAACACAGACACCGGCGACGATGACCTGCCAGTAGCCCGCCACCTGATCCAGCAAAACGCCGGTGGGCATCCATGTCGCATAAAAATGTCCCCAGTAGCCAAAGCCGATCAGGCTGTAGACGACGAGAGCGAGAAGCCTGCCCAAAAGGGTCGAGCGACTGACAGGTTCGTAAGTTCTGGCGGTGTCCGTGTAGACGATCTGAATGGCTTCATCATCCGGTTGGTCATGGCGGGTAAAGGCACGCCCGGGGATATAGAAGCTGTAAAGATAAAGCACGATGAAGGCCGCCATCAGCACGTAACTCAGCTGAAGCTGAAACTGCGTGTGGATAGGGGAGAAGTTGCTGTGGGTCAGCACATAGGAAAACGCGATGATATATCCCAGAACGACCAGAAACCACAGGTTGATGACAAAGTGGAAAAAGCCGTCGCGGGCATTTTCCAGCGTTCGGTTGAAAAAGCCCGGGATCAGAAACCATAAACCGCTGGCGGCAATTGTCAGGCCCAATCCTTCATGCAGACGTTTGTCATCCGGCAGATATCTGACGTTTGCCAATAGCCCGGTATCCGCAAAGAAGTGAATTGAAGATGCCAGCAGCATCAGCGCCGTCAAGAGCTGAATGCCGTAGGTGATCGCCAGCCTGATACCATTGGCGGCAAGGGACATGGTGTTGTGCAAAAGGCCCGTCTCCGTCTTGAAACGCCCTCTGATCGCAGAAAAATCGGGTAAAAGTATGACAAACACAGGTGTTACCGCTGCGCCCGCGCCTGCCCACCAATTGAATAGCCTATATTGGCGTTGGTTACTCTGTCGCTATTGTCGTCGGCTGGCCGTTGGATTTGGGGGTCGGATAAACGAGCCCAGCAGAAATGACGAGCTTGGCCGCATCTTCGACACTCATGTCCAGAAAGGTCACGTCGCGTTTAGGCAAGAACAGCAAGAAACCCGAGGTCGGGTTCGGCGTGGTTGGCAGAAAGACCGTCATGATTTCATCGCCGGGCAGTTTTTGCAGGACCTCGCCTTTGGCTGCCGTGGAGACAAAGCCGATGGCCCAGATCCCTGTCCTTGGATATTCTATCAGACAGGCCTGTTCGAATTTGGCCTCGGTCTGGGAAAACACCGTTTCCGCGACCTGTTTCACACCATTATATATCGATCTGACGATGGGCATCCGGTCGACGATCCGTTCGCCCCAGGCAATCAGTGACCGTCCCAACAATCCCTTGGCGACCCATCCCACGACGCCGGTGAAGATCAGGAATATGATAACGCCGACACCACGCAGATCGATGCCGATATATTGTTCGGGTCGGAACTTGTAGGGTACCAGCGGCAGAACCCAGCTGTCGATCCAGCCCGTAAGAGTCCAGATCAGCCAGATGGTCAGCGCAACCGGCGTCACGACCACAAGGCCGGTCAGAAAGTTAGCACGAAACCGTGCTACGAATCCCCGTTTGCGCGGCGGAAGTACGCCGTGTTCCGGTTTGTCTTTTTCGGTAGTCATAACCCATCATCCCCCGTTCGCAGAGTGAATGTAGGGTTTGACCGGGGTTCTCACAATGGCTGAAATTGCCCTGAGAAATGCTATGCGCTTTTTTGCAGGGCAATCTCAGTGGCAATTGCGGCACCAAGGCGCGCGTTGTTGAGCACGAGTGCGATATTGGCAGTCAGGGAACGACCCTCGGTCAGCTCAAATATCCGCGCCAGAAGGAAGGGCGTCACGGATTTCGTGGCGATCCCTTGGTTGGCGGCATCGGTCAGGGCTGTTTCAATTGCGGGATTGATCTCGGATTGCGGAATCTCAAAGGTTTCGGGGATCGGGTTGGCAATGAGTTGACCGCCCTTCAGCCCCAGTTTCGCCCGCATAAGATGGGCGGCAGCGATATCATGGGCGCTGTCCATGCGCAGGGGTGCGGCAAGCCCCGCATCGCGCGACCAGAAGGCAGGGAAATTGTCCTGCCCGAAAGCGATGACGGGCACCCCGAGGGTTTCAAGCACTTCCAGCGTTTTGGGAAGGTCAAGAATGGCTTTGGCTCCGGCGGCCACGACGCTAACCGGGGTCTGGGCCAGTTCGTAGAGATCGGCAGAGATGTCAAAACTGGTTTCAGCCCCGCGGTGGACACCCCCGATGCCGCCGGTGGCAAAGACCGCGATACCCGCCAGATGCGCCGCGATCATTGTCGCCGCCACCGTTGTCGCCCCGATCCCGCCTGTGGCCAGGCATGTTCCCAGATCCGCACGGCTCAGTTTGGCAGCATTCGGGGTTTTCGCCAGAGTGTCGATCTCGCTGTCGCTCAAACCGATGTGAATTCGGTGTTTCATGACGGCGATCGTGGCCGGGATGGCGCCGCGAGCGCGTATTTCCGCCTCGACCTGTTTAGCCGTTTCGAGGTTCTGGGGGTAAGGCATGCCATGGGTGATGATGGTGGATTCAAGTGCCACTATGGGCGTGGCGTTGGCGCGTGCGCTGATAACTTCATTGGAAAAGGTCAAAGGCGCGTCGGGCGAGGATGTCATGAACTGATGTCTCCGGATACATACTGGGCGGCAGCCTCCAGCGCCCGATCAAGGGCGCGGGCCCGGTCGGCACCTCGGGCTTCCGCAACGAGATGGGCAGCCATGAAAGTATCGCCAGCGCCGGTGACACGGGTCACGAGTACCGGAGGCGGCGTGGCGGTAAGAATGCCGTCTGCCGTGCCATCGGCGCAGGTCTGCCCGCCATGGGTTACCAGAACCCGTGCCGCACCACGTTCCAGCATTCCCTTTGCCGCATCCGCCGCCGTTTCGAAACGGCGCTGGCACAAAAGACCGGCTTCTTCGAGATTAACATAGATCGTGGCGTTGGGCATCGGCAGCAGCGGTAGCAGCCGTTCTGCCTTGCCGGGAGAGGCGGGGGCAACACGCAGATCGGCAGCGGCGAATAGGGCGGATACGGCAATGTCGGACAGAAGCGACTGGGTCAGATTGCCGTCGAGCGCAATGGGGCCCGACCAGGGTGACCCGGCGCTGCCGAGGCTGCCATCGCCCAGGGCATGCAGGATCTTGTCGCCCGCAGCCTCAAGCGAATGGGCGTCGGCGATGGCGGCGATCAGGCCGTTGGCACCTTCGACGGCCATGTAGCGATCGGTCGGCAAGTCGTCGGAGCGGTAGATATGATCGCAGTTCATGCCAAGCTTCTGACAGGCCGCGATCAGTTCGTTACCTTCGGCATCGCGTCCGATTGCCGTCAGCAGAGCCGGTTTCAAACCAAACCGAGCGAGCGTCATGGCGATGTTCATCGCAACACCGCCGGGCAGACGGGTGATGCGACCCGGTACATCGGCGCCAGCGCCCATATGGGCGGGCGTGCGCCCAATGATATCCCAAAGCACGGAACCGATACAAAGGATGTCAGGGTGGCTGGTCATGCCCTATCCTTTGCCGGGAAATCGCGGCTACCGCAAGCGAGGCGCGCGAATTCAGGCGGTTTCTCTGCCTTGAAAGTGCCGTCCGCCCGAATGGTCATTTTCGGAACTCTTCTTGCCAGGGAAGGGTCGCGTGGTTCGAAAACTGGGCTAGGCCCTGATCGGGTAGCGGTCGGCTTCCTCAAAGACGTCAAACACGATGGCACCTGCTGGTCCCTTGGCGGAATGAACGGCGCCTGACGGAATGGAATAGCTTTCACCCGGAAGGTAGCGGTGGGTCTTGCCTTCCATGGTCAACTCAAGCCAACCCTTGATGACTATGCCCCATTGGGCCTTGTGCGCATGAGGCGGCAGTTCCATGGCTTTGTGAAAGGTGAAGAACACGCCAAGCCCCTGATCGGAACGGATGGCATTGGTGCTGACCACATCGTCAGGCACAGGTACATCCAGCGCGGGCAGGGCGCGAATAAAGTCGGGCAGGGACATGGGCGAGGAACTCCTTGGCGGGATGGGTTCAAATATGTGTATACTGAACAGACTTACTCCGCTTTATAAATTTAGGGAGTTCCGCCATGTCCGCTTTCAATGGTTTTCCGCCTGAAACCTTTGCCTTTCTCACGGATCTGAAAGCCCATAACAAACGAAGCTGGTTTGAGGCCAATCGCGACCGCTATGAGGCGCATTGGAAGGCTCCTGCGCAGGCATTCATTGAAACCATCGCCTCGGGGGTGCGCGCGCTTGATCCGCCGTTGAAGGCCGATCCAGCGCTGAACGGGTCATTGCGACGGATCAACCGGGACATCAGGTTTTCCGCCGACAAGACCCCCTATGACGCCAATTTGCATATGGTTTTCTGGGCTGGCGATCACCCAAACCGGTCACCAGGCTTTCATTTCGTCCTTAATGCTGACGGGATCGGTTATGGCGCCGGGCATTGGGCGCTGGATGCCGACGCGCTGGCACGCTATCGTGACCGCGTTTCTGACAGCCGCGAGCGTCAACAACTGCTTTCCGCTCTGAAAGAGGCCGAAGGGGTCGGCTGCTTCATGGATGAACCGCATCTCAAACGTGTACCGTCCGGCTATCAGGGCGACCCCGATTGGGATTATCTTCTGCGCTACAAGGGGATCGTGGCACGGACCATGGAGGGGGCATTGATGCCTGCCTGGATCGGGGCACCACAGGCCGTTGACCAGGTCTTGTCGCGCGCGCGCCATCTGTCGCCGCTGTTGTCCTGGCTAAATCGCCTGTGACGCAAAGATACAACCACAGAACCGCAATACCAGCAAGTTATATCAGATGACGGCTTAGAGCCTATTCTGTTGAAAAACTACATTTTCGGCCCCGAACGATGAACTTTTTCGCCATACAGGCCAATCAGATAAGTTTGGCGAGGGGGTCGGCCAATTTCCCCTTCTGCTGCTCTTAAGAAGGCGCGTTGCTTGTCTTGAACAATTACCT
>JAOUMG010000218.1 GCA_029881635.1 Paracoccaceae bacterium
CACGATCCGGATAACATTAGGAACCACTTAGTTCCAAACACAAGCGCGTGAATTATTGACCTTTCGGTTCCAAACCTCTAATCCGACCTGGAAAGGAGCCGGTACCTTGGCCAGACCACGGGAATTCGATGAAGGTGATGTTATCGAACGGGCGCTCGGCGTGTTCTGGGCGCTTGGCTACGATGGCACGTCCCTGCCCGACCTTCTGAGCGGTATGGGTCTGACCCGGGGCAGCGTCTATAAGGCCTTCAAAAGCAAGAAGGCGCTCTTCCTCACAGTGCTGGACCGGTATGAGAAGACAGAGGTGGAAGGCGCGGTTGCGATGTTGACAGACCCGAACATCGCCAATGGCCGCATCCGGATCGATCGGCTCTTCGTCCATATCGCCACGGTCGCGGTTGCGGGTGACCGGCGGGGCTGCCTTCTTTGTTCCGCTGCGGCCGGGCCCGCCGCCGGCGATCCCGACATTGCCTGTGCCGTGGATCGGGGGCTCGGCAGGATACGCGACGGATTTTCAGAGGCTCTGCTTTGTTCGGACGTAAGCGGTATGGCCGATCCCGGCGCGCGCGCGGATCTGGCCGAGGCGCTGACAACCAATTACGTCGGCATGCGTGTGCTTGCACGTTCCGGCATTGCTGCGGGTGATCAGCAGGCGTCTGCGCGGGCTCTCGCTCTCATGCTCTTACCAGCAGCATCATAGGCATTGCCAGCAGTCCCGGGGCCATGTCCAGCATGGCCCCGGGCAAATGTCGTCTGCCCGTCAGGGCAGCCCTTCGGATCAACCTCAGTCGCCAAGATCCTCCGGCAGAGCGAGGTTCAGGATGATGGCAATCGCTGCGGTCGGCAGAAGACCCGTCGTCAGCAATATCTGCGCCGTACGGCCCAGATGCTGAAGCGCCTCCGGGACCAGTTGCAGGCCAAGGCCAACCGACAAGGCAGTGGCGAAAATGACCATGTTGCGACGGTTCCAGTTCACATCCGACAGCATCCGCACACCTGAGGCGCAGACCATGCCGAACATCACGATCACGCCGCCGCCCAGGACATGTTCCGGCATCGTGCGGATGATCGCGCCCACCACCGGCATGAAGCCGCAAAGGATCAGGAACAGGGCACCAATAGTGACGACATGGCGGCTCATCACCGGTCATCGCGACAAGCCCCACATTCTGGCTGAAGGAGGTGTTGGGCAAGCCACCGAAGACACCGGCCACCGCCGTGCCAAGGCCGTCAGCAAAGGTGGCGCCGGACACTTCCTTATCCGTCGCCTCGCGCCCGGCACCACCTTTGGTGATCCCCGATACATCGCCGACGGTTTCGATCGCCGAGACGATGGCCATGAAACACATGCCGATGATAATGGCCCAGTTCAGTTCAAAGCCGTATTTGAACGGCATCGGTATCTGAAAGATCGCAGCCTTGCCGACATTGGCAAAGCTGACCTGCCCCATCATCATCGCCACGACATAGCCCGCGATGATGCCGATGAAGACGGCGGCAACCGACAGGAACCCCTTGGTGAAGAACTTGATCGCCAATGTGACCAGAACCACGACCAGTGCCGGACCCCAGTATGCCAACGCCCCGAATTCAGCAGCCATGCCGGTCGTGCGGTCAGACACCGTTGCACCCAGCTTGCCTGCGGCCGAAAGATCGAGCGCGGCCACATGGCGCAAAACACCGCCGCCTGCATATTGGACGCCTACCTTGACCAGTGCCAGACCGATCATCAGCACGATGAGGCCGGTGACCAGCGGCGGCAGGGCAAAGCGGATGCGCCCCACGAAAAAGCCAAGGCAGAAGTGAAAGCAGCCGCCCAGAACGACGCCGGTCATCAGCCCGCCGAGACCCGCCGCCCCGAGCCCGGCCACCGCGGGGATCATGATCGGCACGAAAGCAAAACTGGTACCCTGCACGATCGGCAGGCGTGCCCCCACCGGACCGATACCGATGGTCTGGATCAAAGTTGCAAAACCGGCAAAGAGCATCGACATCTGGATCAGATAACTCATATCCGGAAATCCGAGCGCGCCCTGGTCGGAGCCAAAGCCGATACCTGCGGCACCCGCGACGATGATGGCGGGTGTCACGTTCGAGACAAACATCGCCAGCACATGCTGGATACCGAGCGGCACGGCCTTGCCCAATGCGGGCATATAGTCGGGATCACGCAGCTGTTCGGGTGTCCCTATTGAAATATCTGTCATTCTGTCCTCTCCCATTACCGCCATTTGGCGGTCATTGCGCGTTTTTCAGGCCGTTGACCGACCTCTGTTATATGCTGGAATCTACTACATATGGTGTTTCAAACCAATATTCTTCGAGGTTTGGTGTGTCGCCGATCCGGTCGATCACCGCGAAGAGGCCCGGTGCCGCCAGCGGGGTCAGCACCCCGTGCCAGACGCCCCGGTGCAGGTTGACGGCCTGCCCCGCCGCGGACAAAAAGGCGCGGGGAAGGCCCGGTTTTCCTGCCGCATCCGGGGCGACGATCACCAGGAAGGGACCAAGGCACATCGGGATGAAGGCCTGACTGCTCTCCGGGTGGCGTTCGACCATATCAAGCTGGTAGGGAAGCTGGCGTGGTACCGCATCGAAGATCGAGATCCCGGCCCGGCCACCTTGCCCGAAATCAAGCGCCGCACGGTCATGAAAGCGCCCGCAAAGCCCCTGATTGATGATCTTGTCGGGTGCTCCGGACGCGTCGAGCACATCGCCGAAGGGGGCGAAGGCACCGGCGGTCAGAGGTTCGGTCAGGATCGATTGCGTCATTGGCGGTCCCGCCTTACGGACCGGGGGCGCTGCCCCCGGACCTCCGGAATATTTTCAATAAGAAGAAAGGAGGCCGGGCCGGATCTGGTCATCGCCCGAAAGCGCCCGGACCGCGAAGTTTGGCATGGCGGTTGACATCCTTGTAAAGCAGATAGCGGAAGGGACCAGGCCCCGCGGCGTAGCAGGCCTGCGGGCAAAAGGCTCGCAGCCACATGAAATCGCCCGCCTCAACCTCCACCCAATCCTGATTGAGCTTGTAGACGGCCTTGCCTTCGAGCACGTAGAGCCCGTGTTCCATCACATGGGTTTCCTCGAAGGGGATCACCCCGCCGGGCTGGAAGGTGACGATGTTGACATGCATGTCATGGGAAAGATCTTCGGGATCGGTGAAACGCGTCGTGGCCCAGCGCCCGCCGGTATCGGGCATGGCGACGGGTTTGACCTCCTTGTCGGAGGTCACGAAAGCCTTGGGCGCGGCGATGCCCGGTGCATATTCGTAAAGCTTGCGGACCCAGTGAAACTTTGCCTTGTGGTCGGTGCCGTTATGAAGGCGCCAATCGGTGCCGGGCGGGATATAGGCATAGCCCCCCGCGCCGAGATCATGTTCCTTACCATTGAGCGAGAGCCAGATTTCGCCTTCGGTGACGAAGATCACGCCTTCGGCGACGGGGTCCGGTTCGGGCAGGTCCGAGCCGCCGCCGGGGCCGACCTCCATTACATATTGCGAGAAGGTTTCAGCGAAACCCGATAGCGGCCTAGCGATGAGCCAGAGGCGGGTGTTCTTCCAGCCCGGCAGGTTCGACGTCACGATGTCGGAAAAGCAGCCCCTGGGGATGACGCAGTAAGCCTCGGTAAAGACGGCGCGGCCGGTCATCAGGCTGGTTTGCGGCGGCAGCCCGCCTTCGGGAGCGTAATAGCCGGTCATGGCAGCATATCCTTGAGGCGGAGTTCGGCGATCCTTTCGACCTGGCGGCAGGCTTCGGCAAATTCGCTGTCGCTGTCTTGTTCGAGGCGGCGTTGGAAGGCGGCGAGGATCGAGGCCTTGGTGTTGTCGCGCACCGCGATGATGAAGGGAAAACCGTGGCGGGCGACATAGGCGGCGTTGAGTTCGCCAAAGGCAATACGCTCGCTGTCGGTCAGCGCATCAAGCCCGGCACCGGCCTGTTCAGAGGTAGATTCTGCCGTCAGCCGTTTGGCGGCGGCCAGCTTTCCTGCAAGATCGGGATGGGCGGTCAGCACAGCCAGACGTTCGGCGCGGGAGGCGGCGCGGAAGACCCGGGCGAGCGCATTATGCAGCCCTGTGGCACTATCGTGGACGGGGCCAAGTTCGCCGTCATGGGCGCGCTCGGCAATCCAGGGGGAATGTTCGAAAACACCGCCGAAGCGGGCGATGAATGTGGCGCGGTCCATCCCGCTGGGGCGGTCGCGGCGCTGATGCGGGTGATGCGTGGCCCAATGCCGGGCGATATCAATGCGGCGGGGGAACCAGACACCTTCATGGCCGCGCGCATAGTCGAGAAAGCGCTTCAGCCCCATGATCCGCCCCGGTCGGCCGATCAGGCGGCAGTGCAAACCGACTGACATCATCTTGGCCGCACCGCCGGCTCCTTCGGCATAAAGGCAGTCGAATGCGTCCTTCAGGTATTGGAAGAAATGATCGCCGGTGTTGAAGCCCTGCGGCGTGGCAAAGCGCATGTCATTGGCATCCAGCGTATAGGGGATGATGAGCTGGTCACGGTCGCCGACCTCCATCCAATAGGGCAGATCATCGTCATAGGTGTCGGAAATCCAGTCGAAACCGCCTTCTTCGGCGACGAGCCGCACAGTGTTGACCGAACAGCGGCCCGTATACCAGCCGGTCGGGCGGTTGCCGGCAACCTCGGTATGAAGGCGGATCGCTTCGGCAATGGCGGCGCGTTCCTCTGCCTCGGGCATGTCCTTGTGTTCGACCCATTTCAGCCCATGGCTGGCGATTTCCCAACCGGCGTCCTGCATCGCGCGCACCTGTTCGGGCGCGCGCGCCAGTGCCGTGGCCACGCCGTAGACGGTCACCGGGACGCCTGCGCCGACGAACAGGCGGTGCAGGCGCCAGAATCCGGCGCGAGAACCGTATTCGTAGATCGATTCCATGTTCCAGTGGCGCTGGCCGGGCCAGGCAGCGGCGCCGAC
>JAOUMG010000219.1 GCA_029881635.1 Paracoccaceae bacterium
TCGAACCGGTAATAGTCTCGTGAACAACCTTGGCCATACCCACAGAAATACAATGAAATTTACCGGAACAGAGCATTACATTGCCACCGATGACCTGACTGTTGCCGTCAACGCATCAGTAACATTGGAACGCCCGTTATTGGTGAAGGGCGAGCCCGGGACCGGCAAAACCGAACTGGCGCGGCAAGTCGCGCTGAGTCTCGGCCTGCCAATGATTGAATGGCACATCAAATCCACGACGAAAGCTGCGCAAGGCCTTTATGAATACGATGCTGTCAGCCGGTTGCGTGACAGTCAGCTGGGCGACGAACGCGTCCATGACGTGAAGAACTATATCCGCAAGGGCAAGCTCTGGCAGGCCTTTGAGGCCGAAGGCAAGGTCGTGCTGCTGATTGATGAGATCGACAAGGCGGATATCGAGTTTCCAAACGATCTTTTGCAGGAACTCGACCGGATGGAGTTTCATGTCTACGAGACGGGTGAAACGATCCGCGCCAAACAACGCCCGGTGATCATCATCACCTCCAACAATGAAAAGGAACTGCCCGACGCCTTCCTGCGCCGCTGTTTTTTTCACTACATCCGCTTTCCTGACGCAGATACGCTGGCCCGCATCGTCGAGGTTCATTTTCCAGGCATCAAGGAAACCGTTCTAGCGACAGCCCTGACCCAATTTTATGAATTGCGCGAAACCCCGGGGCTGAAGAAAAAGCCTTCCACCTCCGAAGTGCTTGACTGGCTCAAGCTGATTCTGGCCGAAGATCTGTCCCCGGATGATCTGCGCCGCGAGGGTCATAGCCTGCTGCCAAAATTGCACGGTGCACTTTTGAAGAACGAACAGGATGTACAACTGTTTGAACGGCTCGCCTTTATTGCCCGCGGACGTGGATGACACGGCGGATCAACAGGTCAGCAAAAGTGACAAACTGGGGTCTAGCCGCAATGCGCCGGAGCGATTAGCCTGCCACGGCACGACAAGGAGACCACCGCAATGGCCCGCCCTGATGAATTGCTGATACGCCCGCTGGTCGCGGGGGACGAGGCCGACTGGCGAAGGCTATGGCGTGGCTATCTGGATTATTATGAAACCGAGCTGCCCGAAGAGGTTTATGCCACGACATTCGTGCGGCTGCTGTCTGGCGGCAAGGGTGAATACCGGGGATTGATTGCCGATCTGTCCGGGAAACCGGTTGGCTTGGCGCATTACCTGGTTCACCGCACCTGCTGGTCAGTCAACGACACCTGTTATCTTCAGGATCTTTTTGCCGATCCGGCTGTCCGGGGCAAAGGTGTCGGACGCGCATTGATCGAGGCGGTCTATGCCGCAGCGGATGCCGAAGGGGCCGCATCGGTTTACTGGATGACGCAGGATTTCAATACGACCGCACGGCGGCTTTATGACCGCATCGGCGTCAAGACACCATTCATTGAATATAACCGAGCCTGAGTCATGATCCCGCACCCTATTCGCGCGACTTTGTTGTGCTTTGCCTTGACGCTTTCGGCCTGTGTGGCCCCACCCCATCCTGAAGCGGCCCGGGCCGTGGCAACCGATTTCGTGTTGCCGCCCGCGCGAAATTTCGGCGCAGCGACCGTGACGCCCCCCCAAAGATCCAATGCCGATATGGCGCGCGATTTTCTCGATCTGACGTTTCAATTGGAAAACGGCCGCCCCATAGCTGTTTTTAGCCGGTTCGAAGAACCTGTGACCGTCCGCATGACAGGGAGCATTCCGGCCACGGCGGCCAACGACCTGGCCCGGCTTCTTGGTCGACTGCGAAGCGAAGCAGGCATCAATATCAGACAGGTTTCATCCGGTGATGCCGCCATAACCATTGAATTCATGCCGCGCCAGAAGATGCAAAGATACGTGCCGCGCGCGGCCTGTTTTGTGGTGCCACGGGTTGGATCGTGGAAAGAGTACCTGTCAGCCCGTCGCAGCGATCTGGACTGGACAACCCTGTCGCGCCGCGATCGTGCCGCCGTTTTTGTGCCCAATGATACATCGCCGCAAGAAATCCGTGACTGTCTGCATGAGGAACTGGCACAGGCGCTGGGGCCGCTGAACGATCTCTACCGGCTGCCGGATTCGGTATTTAACGATGACAACATTCATGCGGTACTGACCGGTTTCGACATGCTGATGTTACGCACGCATTATGCACCGGAGCTGGCCAGCGGAATGACCCCGGGTGCCGTATCCCTGTTGCTGCCCGGCATTCTCGACCGGCTGAACCCCCGCGGGCGCGGCGGCGGTTCATTGCCCCCCGACGTGACACCGCGTGAATATGCCGCCGCGATAGACACAGCGCTTGGCCCCGGAGCAAGCGCTACGCGACGCAGGTTGGCGGCAAAAACAGCGGTCGATATCTGCATGGCGCGTAACTGGCAGGACGGTCGCGCCGGATTTGCCTGGATGGCTGTCGGAAGGCTGGCGCTGGGGCGCGAACCTGAATCCGCGTTGCAGGCATTTACCCAAGCTTCGGCGATTTTCCACAACAGTCCCTACCTTGGACTGCATGCGGCACATTCCGACATGCATCTGGCGACCTTTGCTCTGGCCGACGGAAATGCAGCAGAAGCAATCCGGCTGACCAATCGTGCGATGCCCGCCGCGGCCGCCGCACAAAACGCCTCACTTCTGGCAAGCCTGATGATGGTCAAGGCCGAGGCTTTGGCCCTGAGTGGGCGCGCATCAGAGGCGCACCAAGTTCGGCTCGACAGTCTTGGGTGGGCGAGATATGGCTTTGGCTCTGATGCCGAAGTGCGCAAACGAATGTTGGGTATTGCCACATTGGCCTCCGCACAAAGGACGAGGCTCCAATGATCGTTATAGTGTCTTTTCTACTTGGTACCTGTGTCGGCTGGATACGCGCCGCGCGCAAAGGCGGCAACAGGCTGGACAAGCTGCAATATGCCGCCGTCCATGCAATTTTCTTTACGATTGTTGGGCTTTTCATCACACTTCTGATCGACCGAATAGCCTGAACCGATGTTCCTGCCCTTCTTTGAAACGTTACGCAAAGCGAAAATACCGGTTTCGTTGCGCGAATATCTCGGGTTTCTGGAAGGTGTTGCTGCCGGTTTGGTAACCTACGACATCGACGGATTCTATTATCTCGCCCGCACGGCGATGGTGAAGGATGAACGCTACCTTGACCGATTTGACCTCGCCTTCGCCGAGGCATTCAAAGGTCTGGCGTCAATCAGCACTGACGAGGTTCTGGCAGCGATGGACCTGCCGAAGGAGTGGTTGGAAAAGCTTGCGGAAAAGACGCTGACACCCGAAGAAATGGCAGAAATCCGCGCGCTCGGCGGGTTTGACAAGCTGATGGAGACGCTGAAACAGCGGCTGGCCGAACAAAAAGGACGCCATCAGGGCGGATCGAAATGGATCGGAACCGCTGGCACGTCCCCGTTTGGTGCCTATGGCTACAACCCCGAAGGTGTGCGCATCGGTCAGGCGGAAAGCCGTCACCAGCGCGCGGTCAAAGTCTGGGACAAGCGTGAGTTTCGCAATCTTGATGATACGGTCGAGCTGGGCACACGCAACATAAAGGTCGCCCTCAAACGCCTGCGACGCTGGGCGCGCGAAGGGGCCGAAGAAGAACTGGACCTGCCGGGAACCATCCGCGCCACGGCGGAACATGGTTATCTTGACGTGATCACCCGGCCCGAACGGCATAACGCGGTCAAGGTGCTGTTGTTTCTGGATGTTGGCGGGTCAATGGACCCGTTCGTCCGGGTTGTGGAAGAGTTGTTTTCCGCTGCGCGCACCGAATTCAAGCACCTCGAATACTACTACTTTCATAACTGCCTTTACGAAGGCGTGTGGCGTGACAATCGCCGCCGCTGGGACCAGCAGATCCCGACTTGGGAGGTGCTGAGAACCTATGGTTCGGACTACAAATGCCTATTTGTGGGCGACGCATCCATGTCGCCCTATGAAATAGCCTATCCGGGCGGCGCCAACGAACATTGGAACACCGAAACCGGCCAGACCTGGCTGACCCGCGCCCGCGAACATTGGCCGCATAATGTCTGGCTGAACCCCCTGCCCGAA
Organism: Paracoccaceae bacterium; assembly: GCA_029881635.1. Taxonomy (GTDB): domain Bacteria; phylum Pseudomonadota; class Alphaproteobacteria; order Rhodobacterales; family Rhodobacteraceae; genus Albidovulum. Next base: position 4,064 of record JAOUMG010000219.1, read on the forward strand.
AAGCATTGGCAGTACACGCAGTCGGTTGGAATGATCCGCGAGATTTTCGCAGGCGCGATGTATCCTCTGACGCTTGAGGGTATCGGTCGCGCGATGAAAGCGCTTTAGGGGCATCCGGTACAGGCATCTGTCCAAGGAGTTGTTATTCCCCTGCCAGTCTCTAGATTAGATACATGTTAAAACTGCTCCCCATCCTGTTGGCGGTCGGCTACGGGCTGATCATGTGGCAGTTTTCGGCCTGGCGCACAAAGCGTGACCTGGACGAGAAGTCGACAGTATTGGCCGATCCGGCACTATTGGCGGTCACACAACACCTGGCTAAAGCCTTGGGATTGACCCGTGTCCCGGTCCATATCTATGAAACGGAAGTGGTCAACGGGTTGGCCGCCCCGGATGGGCGCATCTTCCTGACCCGTGGATTTTACAAGAAATTTCACGAAGGCGCCGTAACCGCAGAAGAGATGGCCAGCGTCATTGCCCATGAACTGGGCCATGTTGCGCTGGGGCATGCACGGCGCAGAATGATTGATTTTTCCGGACAAAACGCGATCCGGGTGGTTCTGGCCACGGTTCTTGGCCGGTTCCTGCCCGGTATCGGTACCTATGTCGCAGGGTTTCTCACCTCTCTGCTGGCGGCACGGCTGAGCCGGCAGGATGAATTCGAAGCGGATGAATGGGCGTCGGCGCTGCTGATCAAGGCCGGGATTGGAACGGGACCGCAAAAATCCCTGTTTGCCAAACTGGAGGGGCTGACGGGGTTGCATGGGAAAACCCCACCCGCGTGGTTGATGAGCCACCCGAAAACCGCCATTCGGGTTCGCGCGATTGAAACCAACGAGGCGAAATGGCTGGCAAACGGGCCGAAG